>DASXHG010000462.1:0-4142 GCA_036488625.1 Solirubrobacteraceae bacterium
CGGGCGGCGACGGCCAGGACCGTGGCCGAACGGTCGATCAGGATCAGGCTCGCGTCAAGCGCGCGGGCGGCCGCTCGCAGGATCTCGGGCAGGCCGGCCCCGGCCTCGACGGCGTCGGTGATGGCCGCGAAGGCGGCCAGATCGGGGGCACGGCGTGCCTCACGGTCGGTCATCTCAGGCACTAAGTAACCGGGTTTGCTGAGAGCTCGGGCCGCGCTAGCGCGGTCAGAACAGGCGCGGCCACTCGAGGATGATCACGGCCCCGAGCAGGACGCCGAGGCCCACCAGGGCCGCGAGGACATAGAGGGACAGGAGGACGGCCGCGACCCGCTCCAGCGGACGGCGGTACGCGGTCACGGCGGGAGCGAGCACCAGCGTGCCGAAGGCACCGAGGCACAGGACCCCCACGCACCCGGCGACGAGGTAGGTGACAGATGAATTGCTCACGAGCGGCCTCCCAATTGTTGCGAACCCGGGCGCGGACCGGAAGTCGTCGGTGCCAACACGCGGAAATTGCGGCCAACCGTCATCCGTTCGAGGTCCGGTCGCCGACCCCTCTGTGGCGGGGCCGGGCGGCGACCGCACCCGGAAACACCTCGGCGACCTCAGCCGCCGCGGCCGCGGCCCGTGGCCATGCCTCGTCGCCCCAGTACAGACCGATCACGGTCGGTCCCGACCCGCACACGATCGCCCGCTCGGCCCCGACCAGGCGGGCCGCGGTCAGCGCGCGGTTGATCTCCGGGCGCAGGGTCAGCGCCGCCGCCTGGAGCTCGTTCACGGTGAGCGAGGGCGGCAGGACCCAACCCGTGCCGACGAGCGTCGTCTCGAGCGCGACGTCCATGGCCAGCAGATCGGTGCGCGAGCGGATCCGGTCCCGCTCGTCGAAGGCGCGGTAGACGTCGGCGGTCGAGAGGCCAAAGGACTGGGGGATCACGAGCAGGGCGTGCTCGCCGGCGTCGGCGAGCAGGCGGACCTGATCGCCGGCCCCGGTCCCGATCGCCGGGCCGGGGTCGAGCTGGCTGGGCACGTCGGAGCCGAGCTGAGCGGCCAGGGCGGCCACCGCATCCGCTCTGACTGGGGCCAGCTCGGAGGCGTGGCGAAGCAGCGCGGCGGCGTCGGCCGAGCCGCCACCCATCCCGGCCGCGATCGGGATCCGCTTGTCGATCTCGACCCGCAGCGGTGGTGCCGCCCAGCCCAGCTCGCGCAGGCCGGCCAGCGCCGAGCCGACCAGGTTGGGGCCGGGGACGGCCGGACACACGACCTCGTCAGCGCCGGTGGCCGATTCGGTGATCAGCAACTCGTCGGCGAGATCGATCGACTCGAACAGCGTGACCAGCTCGTGGCGCCCATCCTCGCGGCGCTCGCCCACGTACAGGCACAGGTTGACCTTGGCGTAGGCGGCCAGGCGAAGCTCGCCCAGCGGGCTCCGGTCTCCGACGGTGCCGGCCGGATCAGCGCGATCGGCGCGATCGGCGGGATCGGCGGGATCGGAGGGATCGGCCGAGTCGGCGGGATCGAACGGGAGGCTCAAGTCAGCCTCGCCGCGAGCTCGCGGAATTCGGGCGGCGTGAGACGCTCGGCCCGCTCGTCGGCGGGGTGACCGATCTCGACCAGCGCCGCCTGGGCACGGCCACGGATGTCCGATGAGAACCGCCCGCTCAGGGCCAGCGACCGGGCCAGCGCCTTGCGGCGGTGCGCGAAGGCGCCGCGGACGACGGCGCGAAGCTGGCGATCGGCCCCCGGTCGGACCCGGGTCAGCCCAAGTAGGACCGAGTCGACGTTGGGCACGGGGCGAAAGACGGTGCGCGACACTCGCCGCAGCACCCGAACCTCGCAGGCCAGCTGAGCAAGGACCGACGGCACGCCGTAGGCCGAGCTGCCAGCGCCGGCGGCAAAGCGCTCCCCGACCTCGCGCTGGACCATGACCACCCACTCGGTCACGCTCGGCAGCTCGTCGATGGTGCGCAACAGCAGCGTGGCAGCGATCCCGTAGGGGAGGTTGGCCACCATCTTGGTCGGCGGCGGCGACAGCGCACCGAGATCGAGCGACAGCGCGTCGCCCATGTGCACGACGGCCCCGGGAAACGGCGCCAGGAGCTCGCCCAGCCCGGCCTCCAGCCGCGAATCGACCTCGACCACGTGCAGCGCGCCGACCCGCTCGGCGAGGTGCTCAGACAGGATCCCCGGACCACCACCGACCTCGACCACGACGTCCTCGGGCGAGAGCGCGGCCAGCCGCTCGATCACGTCGAGGATGTTCCTATCGACGAGGAAGTTCTGACCCAGCTCCCGCTGGCGGGCCGAGCGCGTGGTCACCAGCCCAGGACGGCCGCGGCGCTATCGGTCACGCCAGCCTCGAAGTCGGCGTAGGAGACCCGGCGCTCGACGGCCAGGGCCTGCGCGGTGTGGACGACGTTGGCCGGCTCGTTGGGCTGCCCGCGCACGACCTGCGGCGACAGGTAGGGCGCGTCGGTTTCGACCAGCAGCCGTTGGGCGGGCACGCGGAGCATCGCCTCGCGCAGATCGCCCGACTTGGGGTAGGTGACGTTGCCGGCGAACGAGAACCACCAGCTCGGGTGCTCGAGACACTCGGCGACGCGGGAGGCCATCGAGAAGCAGTGCAGGATCACGCGCAGGTCGCCGGCCTGGGCGTGGAGGATCTCGAGCGTGTCGTCATCGGCCGCCCGGGTGTGGATGACCAGCGGCTTGTCGAGACGGCGCGCGAGCTCGATCTGGGCCTCGAACGCGCGGCGCTGGTCGTCGTGGGGCGCGTGGTCGCGGAAGTAATCAAGCCCGGTCTCGCCGATGGCCACACAGCGCTCGTGGCTGGCCAGGGCCTCGAGCTCGGCCAGGTCAGCATCGTCAAAGCCCGTGGCCTCGTTGGGGTGGCGGCCGATGGCGGCGAACACCTGCGGGAAGTCCTCGGCTGCGGCCAGCGCCGATCGACACGAGGCACCGTCGGTGCCGACGGTCACGATCCGGGTCACGCCCGCCGCCTCGGCGGCGGCCACGAGCTCGGTGTTGGGCGGCCGGCACGAGTCCAGATGGGTGTGGCTGTCGATCACCGAGCCAGGCTTCCTCAGGCGCGCTTCGGAAACAGCGGCGCGAGCTCGGCAACCGCCCACCCACCGGTGCGCCCGGCGAACTCCGCCCCCTCGAGACCGAACCGGACCTCGCCTCGAGCCTCGGTCAGCGCGCTGAGCAGGTGCTCGGTGGCAGCGGGCATGTACGGATGCAGGAGCACCGTGACCACGCGGATCCCCTCGACGAGCGAGGTCAGCACGCGGTCGAGCTTCGCCGCCGCCTCGGGATCGCGGGCCAGCGCCCACGGAGCCTGCTCCTCCACGTAGCGGTTCAGGCGCCGCACGCGCTGCCAGATGACCTCGAGCGCCTGCGTGGCCTCGGCCGTGTCCATCAGCTCGGTGACCTGGGTGCGCAGGTTCGCGAAGTCGCCGGCCAGATCGGGGTCGGTGTCGACGTCGGGGATGATCCCGGAGCGATAGCGGTGGACCATGGCGATCGTGCGGCTGGCCAGGTTCCCGTAATCGTTGGCCAGCTCGGACTCGTAGCGCGAGTGCACGGCGTCCATCCCGACCGCCCCGTCGCCGCCGAAGGCGACGTCGCGCATGAGGTAGAAGCGAAGCGCGTCGGGCCCGTACTGGTCGATGACCTCGAACGGGTCGAGCACGTTGCCCAGCGACTTGCTCATCTTGCGCCCGTCGGAGCCGAGCAGGAACCCGTGCACGAACACGTGCTCCGGGAGCTCGATCTCCGCCGCCATCAGCAGCGCGGGCCAGAACACGGTGTGGAACTTGAGGATGTCCTTGCCGATCACGTGAAAGGTGGCCGGCCAGAAGCGCTTGACGAGATCGAGGTCGCCGGGCCCGGGCGGCGGGGGCGCGTAGAACAGAGCCGTGTAGTAGTTGAGCAGGGCGTCAAACCAGACGTAGAACACGTGGCTCGGATCCCAGGGGACGGTCACGCCCCACTTCAGCCGTCCTCGCGACAACGACACGTCCTGCAGGCCGGACCTGATGAACGACAGGGCCTCGTTGTAGTGCCGCGACGGCATCACGAAGTCGGTCTGCTCGGCGTACAGGCGCTCGAGCGGCTCCTGAAATGTCGACAGCCGGAAGAACCAG
>DASXHG010000012.1:0-2038 GCA_036488625.1 Solirubrobacteraceae bacterium
CGCGTCGAGCTTGGCCGGATCCTTGACCCCGGGGGCGGACTCGACGCCACTGGCGACGTCGACCGCGTACGGCTGCACGACGCTGATCGCCTCGCCGACGTTGTCGGCGCGCAGCCCGCCGGACAGGATCATCGGCGGCCCGCGGTGCCCACGGGCGAGCTCCCAGGCAAATGTCTCGCCGCTGCCGCCGGGGACGCCGGCGACGTAGGAGTCGAGCAGATGCAGGTCGGTGTGAAACCGGGTCAGGGCCTGAATATCGGCCCCGCTCTGGACCCGAGCGGCCTTGATCACCCGGCAGCCGGTGCGACGAGCGGCCTCGGCGCAGAAGACCGGGCCCTCATCGCCGTGAAGCTGGAGCATCGACAGATTGAAGTCCTGCGCCGCTTGGGTCACGGCCTCGAGCGTCGGATTAACGAACACACCGACGATCTCGGTCTGGCGACGGAAGTGGGCCCCGATCTCGGCCGCGGCGTCGGGTCGGCAATACCGCGGTGAGCCGGGCCACAGGATCAGGCCCAGCGCCCACGCCCCGAGCTGGGCGGCGTGTTCGGCGTCCTCGGGCCGGGTCAGGCCGCAGATCTTGAACTTGGGGGCGATCGTCTCCACGCCTCACATCGTACGAAGCGAGGCTCGAGCCGGGTCAGGGGCGCCGCCTGAAAGCAGAACTAAAGCGACTGGGCCGGCTCGACGCGAGCCAGCTCGCGGCACGCGGCCTCGATGTCGACCGCCCGCATCAGGCCCTCGCCGACCAGTACCCCGTCCACCCCGGCCGCGGCGACGCGCTCGAGTTCGGCCCGGGTGCGAAACCCGGACTCAGCGACGACGAGGGTCCCGGCCGGGATCCGAGGGCGCAGTTGCAGCGTGCGGGTGAGGTCGACCTCGAGCGTGGTCAGGTCACGGTTGTTGATGCCGATCACCTCGGGCGCGAGCGCGAGCGCGACTTCGAGTTCGGCGTCGTCGTGAACCTCGACCAGCGCGGCCAGTCCCTGCGCCCCGGCTCGCGTGTAGAGCTCGTGCAGCTCGTCGGTGGCCAGGGCGGCCACGATCAGCAGGATCGCGTCGGCTCCGGCGGCTCGCGCCTCGGTGATCTGGTAGGCGTCGACGGTGAAGTCCTTGCGGAGAATCGGCAGCGAGCTGACCGCCCGGGCGCGCTCGAGGTCATCCAGACTCCCCCCGAAGCTGTCGGGCTCGGTGAGCACCGACAGGGCCCGGGCGCCGCCGCGCTCATAGGCCGAGACCACGGCCTCGAGCTCGAGGTCGTCACGGATCACGCCCGCCGAGGGGGAGCGCCGCTTGTGCTCGGCGATGATCGACAGGCCCGGCTGGGCCAGCGCGGCGGTGAAGGATCGCACCGGATCTCCGGCGCTACGCGCCCTCGCCGCCGCCTCGATCTCGTCCAGGGGGATGCGCGCGCGCCGCTGCGCCACCGCCACCCGGGTCCGCTCGAGGATCGGGTCAAGCGCGCTCACGAGATCGCCTTCGGGGCCAGCTCGCGCGTGGCGGCCACGAACCGCTCGAGCGTGGCCGCGGCGGCACCGGAGTCGATCACCTGTGCGCCGACCCGGACGCCGTCGGCCAGCGACTCAGCGCCGCCGCCGGCGTAGATCGCCGCGCCGGCGTTCAGCAGGGCAAGCTCGCGCGCCGGTCCCGGCTCGCCGGACAGGATCCGGCGGGTCGTGTCAGCGTTGGCGGCTGGGTCGCCGCCGGGAATCGCCTCGGGCGCCGCGGGCTTCAGACCCAGCTCCTCCGCGGTGACCCGAAAGCTCGAGATCTCCTGCCCCTGGACCTCGATGACCCGGGTGGGAGCGGAAATGCTGAGCTCGTCGAGGCCGTCCTCGGAGGACACGAGCAGGGCGTGGCGGGTGCCCAGCCGGGCCATGGCCCCGGCCATCGTCTCGAGGAAGCCGGCGTCCGAGACCCCGATCAGCTGGCGCTCGGCGCCGGCCGGGTTGGTCAGGGGGCCGAGGAAGTTGAAGATCGTGCGCACACCGAGCTCGCGGCGCACGGGCACCACGAATCGCGTGGCCTGGTGATGGGC
>DASXHG010000085.1:0-6286 GCA_036488625.1 Solirubrobacteraceae bacterium
GCCCGGCCCAGGCCGAGGTCGATGCGGCCCGGATACAGACCGGCCAGGATCGTGAAGGACTCGGCCACCTTCAGCGGGCTGTAGTGGGGGAGCATCACGCCGCCGCTGCCCACGCGGATCCCCTCGGTGGCGCTGGCGATCGGACCGATCAGCACCTCGGGGCTGGGGCCGGCCAGCATCGGTCCGCCGTGATGCTCGGCCACCCAGTAACGGTGAAAGCCGAGCCGGTCGGTCAGCTGGGCGAGGTCGATCGTGTTGTGCAGCGCCTCGGCTCCGGTGGAGCCTTCGGCAATCGGCGACTGATCGAGTACGGAGAGAAGCACCACGGTGAATGCTAGAAAGCTGCGGATGCCGGTCTCGGTGCAACTGAGAAGTGTGCGGGCCACCCGCTACGTGACCCCGCTACGCGAGGGGGGTTCGCTGCCGGGCCTGGTCGAGGCCGATGACGACGGGCTGTACGTGCTCAAGTTCCGCGGCGCCGGCCAGGGCCCGCGGGCGTTGGCGGCCGAGATCATCGTCGGCGAGCTGGCCCGCGGCCTCGGCCTGCGGGTCCCCGAGCTGGTCACGATCGAGCTCGACGAGCGACTCGGCGCGGCCGAGCCGGATCCCGAGATCCAGGATCTGATCACGGCCAGCGCGGGCCAGAACCTGGGCGTCGACTTTCTGCCCGGCGCGCTGACCTATTCCCCGGCCGGGGCCTGGCAGCCCGACCCCGAGCTGGCCGCCGCCGTCGTGTGGCTAGACGCCCTGACCACGAACGTCGACCGCACCCCGCGCAACCCCAATCTCCTGCTCTGGCACGACCGGCTGTGGCTGATCGACCACGGCGCCGCGCTCTACCTCCAGCACCGCGGGCTTGACCCCGAGGCCGACGCCGGGCGCCCCTTCCCGAGCATCGCCGAGCACGTCCTGCTGCCCCGGGCCAGCTCGGTGGCGCTGGCCGGCGAGCGCCTGCGCGCGCGGATCGACGCCGAGGCGATCGCAGCCGCGGTCGCCCTGGTGCCGAGCGACTGGCTGGGGGAGACCGAGCCCGCGGTCTACAGCGACTACCTCACCGCCCGGCTGGCTGACGGCGGCTTTGCCATCGAGGCCGAGCGCGCGCGCGAGGGCCTGGCGTGACCCCGTTCACCTACACGATCCTGCGCCTGGTACCGAGCGTCGAGCGCGGTGAGCAGCTGAACGTCGGCGTCGTCCTCTTCTGCCGCCAGCGCGGCTTTCTCGGGGCCCGGGTGGCGCTCGACCGGGAACGCCTGCAGGCGCTGGCCCCGGGCCTCGATCTCGCTGAGGTGGCCGCCCACCTCCAGGGTCTGGTCCGCGTCGCCGAGGGCAACCCGGCGGCCGGGGCGATCGCCACGCTGCCCGCCAGCGAGCGCTTCGGCTGGCTCGCCGCCCCTTCCAGCACGGTGATCCAGGCCTCGCCCGTGCACACCGGGCTGAGCGACGATCCGGCGGCCACGCTCGACGGCCTGTTCGCGCGGCTGGTGGTCTGAGTCCGGCCTCTCGGCCCTGAGCACCGAGGCCGGCCGGTCGGCGCTGAGCACTGAGGCCGGCCGGTCAGCTCAGAGCGGCTCAGACTGCGGCGACCACCTCGGGTTCTAAGTCCGCGGACCGAGCCTCGTCGTCGCCGGCGTGGATGATCAGGACCGGGACTCGGCTGTGGTTCAGCGCGTAGTGGCTGACGCTGCCCAGGACCGAGGCGGTCAGGGCGCCACGCCCGCGTGAGCCCATCACGAGCAGGTCGTGATGGCCGGTGCGCAGACGATCCATGATCGCCTCGCGGATCGGCTTCTCGGACAGGATGCTAGTCACCGGGATCGACAGCGGCACGCGTTCGACCGCGCGGCGGAGGTTCTCCCTCGCCTCGTCGCCGAGCTCCCTGGCCAGGGGCTGGACGGCGGCGACGGTCGCCGCTGAGGCCGCCCAGTACGGGGGCCGGGGGACGGCGGTGAGGATCGTGAGGCGGCCGTGGCCCGCCGTGGCCAGATCGATCGCCTCCGTCAGGGCACGCTCGGCGTGAACCGAGCCGTCAACGGAAACCAGGATGTTGTGGAACATGACTCACCCCGCGAAACGAAGTAGTTAGCATGCTAAAGAGTAGCATGCCAAGGGGTGCTACGCTGCGCCATTGATGGCCGCTGAACCCGACGAGTCCGACACCATGTCTGACGAAGCCTTTCTGGTCTCGTTCGAGACGTTTGCCCAGGCCGTGCGCCGCGCCCGGGGCGGCGCCGCCCGCGACGGCGCGCTGACGCTTTCCCAGTACGGGTTGCTCCAGGCGATGTCCGGACGGCAGGCCGCGCGCGTGCGTGACCTGGCCGATGAGGCGGGCATCGCCCCGTCGACCGCGACCCGCATCCTCGACGTCCTCGAGCGACGGGCGATCGTGCGCCGCACCCGTTCTGCCGATGACCGGCGCGGGGTGACCGTGTCGCTCACCGATGCCGGACGGGCAGCGCTCGACAGCCAGGCGGAGTGGATGCGCGGGCGCCAGCTCGCCTTCTATCAGCGTCTGCCCGAAGTCGAGCGCGAACTGGCCCCGGACCTGCTCATCCGTCTGGCCGGATTGATCGACGACCTGGCCGGCGGTCCGCAGTAACAACAGCGCCACATGGGCGCCACATCGCGGTCACATGACGCGCTCGGCCGCGACCTATAAACCCTGAGGTTGCTCGCCTGCGCCTCCTCCTCCTCGGGCGCCAGGCGAGCTTCGTTTTTCGTCTCTCGAGACGGGGGAGTTCGGATGTCCGCAGCGACCCGACGGCGCGCCCCGAGCGGGCGTGGAACCTCGATCCCCCCGATCAGGGGGTTGTGGCTGGCTCCTGGTTGCCGGACGCGCGCGGGCGCGGGAAGCTGAGCCTCATGGTTGATCTCGCCGATGATGTCGCCCGCTTTCGCCCCAGCGATCCCGACGCGCTGGTCAAATCGTCACTCGCCTGCCCGCTGTGCCTGGGCAGCGACCAGGTTCGCTGGGTGGGTGCGCTCGAGGGACACGATCCTTCGGTCCGCTGCTCGTGCCCTGACTGCGGCGAGCATTGGGTCGTGTACCTCGCCCCCGAGCAGGCGCTGAGGATCGGTCTGCTGAACTGATCTGAGCTGGGCGGCTCGCCGGCTCGACTCCCCGTCGGCGCGACCCGTTACTGCTGGACCTCGCGCTCGTCCTCGCCCCACATGATGTGAAACGTGCCCTCCCTGTCGGCGCGCTTGTAGGTGTGGGCGCCGAACAGGTCGCGCAGTCCCTGGATCAGGCTCGCCGGCCCCTGGGCTCGGCGGTAGCCGTCGTAGTAGGCCAGCGAGGAGGAGAAGGCCGGGGTCGGGATGCCCAGCTCCGCGGCCCGGGCGACGACGCGACGCCAGGGATCCTGGGCCTCGGCCAGCGCCTGGGCGAAGAAGTCGGCCAGCATCAGGTTCTTCAGCTCGGGCTCGCGGTCGTAGGCCTCGCGAATGCGGTCCAAAAAGCGCGCGCGGATGATGCAACCGCCGCGCCATATCGTGGCCATCGAGCCGAGGTCGATCTTCCACCCCTCATCGTCGGCCGCGGCGGCCATCTGGGCAAAGCCCTGCGCGTAGGCAACGATCTTGGAGGCATAGAGGGCGTGCTCGAGATCATCGATCAGCGACTGGTCGTGACCGTCCTCAGTCGGGCCCTTCAGCGCCTCGGCGGCGTGCACGCGCTCGTCCTTGAGCGCGCTCAGGGCCCGGGCGAACACGGCCTCGGTGATTCCCGTCAGCGGGACGCCGAGCTCGAGCGCGTTCTGCGCCGTCCAGCGTCCCGTGCCCTTCTGCTCGGCCGCATCCAGGATCACGTCCACGAGCGGCTGGCCGGTCTCGTCGTCCTTCTTGGCCAGCACGCGGGCCGAGATCTCGATCAGGAAGCTCTCGAGCTCTGATTCGTTCCACTTGCGGAAGCGCTCGGCGATCTCGTCGACGTCCAGACCGGCGCCGTGACGCAGCAGGTCATAGCTCTCGGCGATCAGCTGCATGTCGGCGTACTCGATCCCGTTGTGGACCATCTTCACGTAGTGACCGGCACCGTCGGGCCCGACATAGGTGCAGCACGGAGTCCCGTCGACCTGCGCGGCGATGGCCTCGAAGATCGGCTTGACCGACTCGTCGTAGGGCTCGCGGTCCCCGCCGGGCATGATGCTCGGGCCGTTCAGCGCCCCCTCCTCGCCGCCCGAGACGCCGACGCCGAGGAAGTGGATGCCCTTCTCGGCCAGCGCGGCGTGGCGCCGCTGCGTGTCCCGGAAGTTGGCGTTGCCGCCGTCGATCAGGATGTCGCCCTCGTCGAGGTGGGGGACGATGTCCTCGATCACGGCGTCGGTGGCCGGACCGGCCTGCACGAGGCTCATCAGCACGCGGGGACGGGCGAGTGACCGGACCCACTCCTGGGTGGACTCAAAGCCCTCGATCGGTCCCTCGGAGCCGTGTTCCTCGATGAACGTGGTCATCCGGCTCGTGGTCCGGTTGTGCACGGCGATCGGGATCCCGTGGTGGGCGACGTTGCGGGCGAGGTTGGCCCCCATCGTCGCCAGGCCGGTGAGGCCGAAGTGTCTGTCTGTGGAGGAGGTGCTCATGGTTTCAACCTACCGGCCCGGCGCCGGAGTAGGTTGAAGAGATGAACTACCGCACCCTTGGCACCACAGGAGTAAAGGTCAGCCCGTTGTGTCTCGGCGCCATGATGTTCGGCGACTGGGGCAACCGCGACCACGACGACAGCGTCCGCATCATCGACCGTGCGCTCGACGCCGGGATCAACTTCATCGACACCGCCGACGTCTACTCGCGCGGCGAGTCGGAGGAGATCGTCGGCAAGGCACTGGCGGGCGGCAAGCGCGACAACGTCGTGCTGGCGACCAAGGTCCACGGCACGATGGGCGACGATCCGAATCAGTTCGGCAATTCGCGCCGCTGGATCATCCACGAGGTCGAGAACAGCCTGCGCCGGCTCAAGACCGACTGGATCGACCTCTACCAGATCCACCGCCCCGAGGCCGACACCGACATCGACGAGACGCTCGGCGCGCTGACCGACCTCGTCCGCGCGGGCAAGGTCCGCTACATCGGCTCATCGACATTTCCGGCCAGCCAGATCGTCGAGGCCCAGTGGACCGCGCAGCGGCGCGGTCGCGAGCGCTTTATCTGCGAGCAACCGCCCTACTCGCTGCTGGTCCGCGACATCGAGCGCGACGTGCTTCCGACCACCCAGCGGTACGGGATGGGCGTGATTCCGTGGAGCCCGCTGGCCGGCGGTTGGCTATCGGGCAAGTGGCGCAAGGGTCAGGACGCGCCGAGCTCGACGCGGGCGGACCGGATCCCCGATCGCTACGACCTGTCCAAGCCCGAGAACCAACTCAAGCTCGAGAAGGCCGATGCCCTCGGCCGGCTGGCCGACGAGTCGGGGATGACGCTGATCGAGATGGCGATCGCCTTCGTGATCCGCCATCCCGCGGTGACGGCGGCGATCATCGGTCCGCGGACGATGGAGCAGCTCGAGTCACAGCTCACCGCCGCCGACGTCGAGCTCTCCGATCAGGTGCTGGACCGGATTGACGAGATCGTCCCGCCGGGTGTCAACGTCAATCCCGCCGACGGCGGCTGGGGTAACCCCGCGCTGCGGCCGGAGGCGCGTCGCCGCTAGGAGCCGGTCAAAACGTGATGACGCTGCGGATGCCGTCCTGGCGCTCCATCAGCTCGAAGCCCCGATTGACCTCGTCGAGGCGCAGATGGTGGGAGATGAACGGGTCGACGTCGATCTGGCCGTCGAGGTAGAGCTGCACGAGCTCGGGTACCTGATCGCGTCCCTTGACGCCGCCGAACGAGGAGCCACACACGCGCCGGCCGGTGATCAGCAGCCGCGGAACGATGTCCAGCGTCTCACCCTTGCCGGCCACGCCGGCGACCGTGCACAGACCCCAGCCCATCCTCGCGGCCTCCACGGCCTGGCGCATGACCGCCACCAGCCCGGTCGCCTCGAAGGTGAAATCGGCTCCGAAGCCACCGGTCTCCTCGAGCACGCGCGCGACCACGTCGCCGCCGCCGGTCCATACCTCGGTCGCGCCCTGGCCGCGGGCCAGCTCGAGCCGCTGCGGCGACATGTCGACGCAGATGATCCGCTCGGCGCCGCGCAGGCGGCAGCCGGCCACGGCGCCCAGACCGACCATGCCCGCCCCGAACACGACGCAGGTCGATCCGGCCGTGACCTGGGCGGTGTTGATGGCCGCGCCGAGACCGGTGGACAGGCCGCAGGCGAACAGGCAGGCGTGGTCGGGTTCGGCCTCGGGCGAGA
>DASXHG010000097.1:0-3092 GCA_036488625.1 Solirubrobacteraceae bacterium
GCGCACTGCTCGAGCAGCGAGCGCCGGTACTCAAAGGGGCTGAACTGCACCTGGTTGACGACCGGCGGCGTGCTGGCCGTGGAGTTCACCTCGTCGAGCTCGGCGAGGCTGAAGTTCGAGACGCCGATCGAGCGCGCATGACCCTGCTCCCGCGCCGCCTCCATCCCCGGCCATGCCCACGTCGGGCCGCCCTGGGGCCAGTGGATGATGTAGAGGTCGACGTGATCGGTGCCGAGCCGGCGCAGACTCTTCTCGATCTCGGCCGCCGGGTCCTTGCGCGCGGGATAGAACTTCGTCGTGATGAAGACCTCGTCGCGCGGGACGCCGCTCTCGCTCAGCGCCTGGCCGACGCTCTCCTCGTTGCCGTAGGCCTGAGCGGTGTCGATGTGGCGATAACCGGCGTCGAGCGCCCAGCGGACGGCGTTGACGCACTCGGGCCCGTTGGGGACCTGCCAGACGCCGAAGCCGAGCGTGGGGATCTGGTTGCCGTCAGCCAGCGTGTGCAGGCGCTTGTCAGTGCTGGGGGTGGATTCAGGCACGGTGCCTCCTGGGTCGAAGAAGACTTCTGACCCTAGCCGCTGTTCGGCGCGACTTAGACTGCAGGTATGTCGACCTCAGCCGGAGATTTCAACGCCCGCATCATCCAGGAGTTCCGTGCCAACGAGGGCCGCGTTGGCGACCCGTTCAAGGATTCGACGCTCCTGCTGTTGCACCACACCGGCGCCAAGTCGGGGCACAGCTACGTCAACCCGCTCGTCTACCGCAGCGACGACGGCCGTTACGTCATCTTCGCCTCCAAGGGCGGAGCGCCGACCAACCCCGGCTGGTACCACAACCTCAAGGCCCATCCGGAGACGACGATCGAGGTCGGCACCGAGACGCTCCCCGTCGTCGCCACCGAGGCCACCGGCGAGGAGCGCGACCGCCTGTTCGAGGCGCAGAAGAAGAGCGCGCCCCAGTTCGCCGAGTACGAGCGGTCGACCGACCGGACGATCCCGGTCATCGTCCTCACGCCAACCGGATCCTGAAGCGCCGCTCAGGCGCGCTGCGCAAACGCGTTCTCGAGCGCCGCGCCGAGCCCGACGGCCAGTGCACCGGTGAGCACGGCCGCGTCACCGAGGATCGAGACCTCGACGCGAGGCGGAAACGGCAGATGGTCGGCCAGCCGCTGGCGGATCGGAGCCAGCAGCAGATCCCCGTTTGAGCCGATGCCTCCGCCGAGGACAACTAGCGCGACGTCGACAACGGCCGCGATCGGCATCACGTTGACGGCGACCCGACGCGCCGCCTCGGCCACGACCGCCTCCGCGAGCCGGTCCCCGGCACGCGCGCTGGCGAAGATCGCCGGCAGCGCGTAGGGCGGCTCCAGCCGGGTCGGTAGCGATCGCGAGGCGGCGCGAGTCGCGGCATAGTCCGAGATCGCCGCCGCGCACGGATCGTCGCCCTGGCTGCCGTCCAGGGCGAAGTCGATCTCCCCGGCGCCGCCGCGATGGCCGGTAATGAGCTCACCGCCTATGACCAGGCCGGCGCCCAGGCCGGTGCCGACCGACAGGAACGCGAAGTTGTCGATGCCGCGCGCGATGCCCCGCCAGCGCTCGCCGACCGCGGCGAGGTTGATGTCGTTGGAGACCGACACACCGACGCCGAGTCGCGCCTCGAGCTCGCGCCCGACCTCGCGTCCTTCGAGCCCCCGGATGTTGGCCGCCAGGCGGACGGCGCCATTGGCCGGGTCGACCACGCCCGGCACGCCGATCACGGCGCCATCGAGGGCTTGGGCGGAAAGCTCGCTCGCGTCGAGCAGCTGCGCTTTGAGCTCGCTGGCCGCGTCGAACAGCTCGTCGGCTCCCGCCCCGGCCGTCTCGATGTCCTGCCGCGCGCGCACCACCCCGTGGAGGTCACAGATGGCGCCGCGCAGAAAGCGCGCGCCCATGTCGAGTCCCAGCACGAGCCTCGCCTCGGGAATGGACTCAAACAGCGTGGCGCCGTAGCGACCACGGCTGTGGTCGCCGTTTACCTCCCGGACCAGCTGGGCGTCGAGCAGCGAGCGCAGCGCCAGCGACACCGTCGGCTTTGAGATGCCCACGCGTCGGGAGATCTCCGCGCGCGAGATCGGGGCTCCGGCCCGGATCGCCTCGAGCACGGTGCGCTCGTTGAGCGACCGCAGCATCGCGGGGGTGGCCGACGAGGGCACGGCCATCGGGGGCCTACTCGCCAAGCCTTGCGCCGGTCCGGGCGTCAAACACGTGCGCCTCGCTGGCCCGCGGCGTGAGCGTGACCCGCGTCCCCCGCTCGGGCGGATGTCGCCAGTCGGTCCGGGCGATGAGCCGGGTCTCCGCCGCCCCGCTACGGGCCACGCAGAAGGCGTAGGCGTCGGCGCCGAGCTCCTCGACGACCTCCACCTCGGCCTCGATCCCCTCCGAACCGTTGATCTCCAGTGACTCCGGGCGCAGCCCGATCACGACCTCGCCGTGGTCGGTCCCGGCGACCAGCTCACGCGCGAGCGGCACCGTCACGCCGCACAGGTCGATCACGCCGTCACCGTTCAGTCGTCCGGGCAACAGATTCATGGCCGGCGAGCCGATGAAGCCAGCCACGAATACGTTGACCGGGTGGTTGTAGAGCTCGCGCGGCGGTCCGCACTGCTGGAGACGGCCGTCACGCAGGACGGCCACGCGCTGGCCCATCGTCATCGCCTCGACCTGGTCGTGGGTGACGTACAACATCGTGACGCCGAGCCGGCGCTGAAGGGCGGCGATGTCGACTCGCATCTTGACCCGCAGCTTGGCATCGAGGTTCGACAGCGGCTCGTCCATCAGGAACACCTGCGGATCGCGCACGATCGCCCGGCCCATCGCCGCCCGCTGACGCTCGCCGCCCGACAGCTGCGCGGGCTTGCGGTCAAGCAGCGCGGTCATCCCGAGCAGCTCGGCGGCCTCGTTCACGCGGCGGTCGCGCTCGGCCTTGCGCACGCCGGCCATCTTGAGCGGAAAGCCGATGTTCGCGCGCACGTCGAGGTAGGGATACAGCGCGTAGTTCTGGAAGACCATCGCGATGTCGCGGTGCTTGGGCGGTTGGTCGGTGACGTCGAGATC
>DASXHG010000131.1:0-2201 GCA_036488625.1 Solirubrobacteraceae bacterium
GGCGTCGACGTCACGGCGGAAGACGCCGGCCGCTTGGCCGTCGGCGACGATCTTGGCGATCGAGTCATAAGCGCGGCGGATCTCGGCCAAGTGGGTGCGGCCGAAGGAGTTGGCGGCGCGGGTGACCTCGACGATGATCACCTTCATCAGCTCCGGGTCGTGACGGTAGGAATCGACGATGAAGCCGGCGGCGGCTTCCAGCTTCGCCCGCGGCGAGTCGCCCTCGCGATCGGCCTCGTCGATCGCCGCGATCAGCAGCGACCAGCGCTCGCGGAAGAGCTCGTTGAGCACCTCGTCCTTGGACTTGAAGTAGTGATAGACGAGCCCGTAGGCGACACCGGCCTCATCGGCGATGTCCGACACCCGGCACGTGTGAAAGCCCTGGCGCGCAAAGACGCGCACGGCGGCATCGAGGATCACGCGGCGCTTGTCGGTGGCGGTGGTCACGGCGTCCCTGAGTCGTAGGCGTCGGCACGGCGGTGGGCGAGGGCCGGGATCCGGCGGCGGACCTCGGCCACGCGATCGAGATCGAGGTCGGCCACGATCACCGTCTCGGTGTCGGGGGCGCAGGCCAGGACGACCCCCCACGGGTCGACGATCAGCGAGCGTCCACCGGTCCGAAAGCCACCCGGATGCGTGCCGATCTGGTTGGGCGCGACCATGAAGCACTGGTTCTCGATCGCCCGGGCCCGAACCAGGACCTCCCAGTGGTCGCGCGTGGTGGCCAGCGTGAACGCGCTCGGCAGCGTGACCACCTCGGCGCCCCGCAGGGCCAGGATCCGGAACAGCTCCGGGAAGCGCAGGTCGTAACAGATGCTGAGACCGAGGCCGGTCGTGTCCTGTAGGCGCGAGACGACGATCTCGCTGCCCGCCTCCTCGGTCTCGGACTCGGCGTAGGTCCGGCCGTCGACCTCGACGTCGAACAGGTGCAGCTTGCGATACACGGCGCGCAGCTCACCATCGGGTCCGATGTGCACGCTCGTGTTGCCGTGCTTCTCGGCCCCGGCCCGGGCTTCCACGAACGAACCGGCGACGAGATCGAGCCCGAGTTCCCGGGCCAGCGACCGCGCCCAGCTGATCGCCTCGCCGTCCAGGGGCTGTGCGCCGGCTCGAAGATGCTGGGCCTCACCGAGGACAGTCCACTTCTCCGGCAGGCAGACCAGTTCCGCGCCCAGCGCGGCCGCGCGCCGCACGAGGCGATCGGCAGTCGCTAGGTTCTGATCCAGATCATCGGTGGAGTTGAGCTGGACGGCACCGGCGCGCAATCGGGTTCTCCTCCCTCGTCCGGTAGTCGATTGACTAGTCAGTCAACGAGGATATCCCACCCGCCCCTCCCGTACCGGGGCCGCTTCGGCGCGGTACGACCGCCGCGCCTGGCTGGGCTGAGGCTGCCGCCCGCGGCGATGCCCGCCCGCGCTGGCCTGCGTCCGCTCAAGGCCTGGCGCTACGTCGGCATCTACGGCCCGGAGCTGATGATCTGCCTGGCCACGGTCCGCATCGGCCCGGCCCGCCAGAGCTTCTGGGCGGTCTGGGACCGGACCGCGCGGCGCCTCTACGAGCGCACCGTGCTCGGTGGCGGGGCGGTCGCCCTGAGCACCGGCCATGCCCGGGCCGCGAGCGCCGAGGTGGAGATCGAGCTAAAGCTCGACGAGGGCCCCGGCGTCGAGTGCGTCTGCCCCAGCGGCGACAGCTACGCGTGGACGCGCAAGCAGGGCGGCGTGCGCGCCCGGGGGACCGTGCGCATCGGGCCCGTCGTGCACCGCGTCGAGGCCCTGGCCGTGATCGACGACACGGCCGCCTACTACGAGCGCCACACCCGCTGGCGCTGGTGCGCGGGCATCGGGCAGGCCACCGATGGTCGCGCGCTGGCCTGGAATCTCGTCCAGGGGGTCAACGATCCTGCTCACGGCAGCGAGCGGACCGTGTGGATCGATGGTGATGCGCGCGAGCTGCCCGAGGCGCACTTCGCCGCTGACCTGAGCTCGGTGGACGAGCTGCAGTTCAGCGCCGAGGCGACCCGCGCCCAGCGGCAGAACCTGATCCTCGTCCGCAGCCGCTATCGCCAGCCGTTCGGGACCTTCTCCGGGCGCGTGGGCGGCGCCGAGCTGGCCGCCGGCTACGGCGTCATGGAAGACCACGACGTCTGGTGGTGATCAGGCCATCGCGGCCAGCCCGCGGACGAGCACGTCGAGCCCGAACTC
>DASXHG010000135.1:0-7393 GCA_036488625.1 Solirubrobacteraceae bacterium
CCGATCCACGCCTCGGGCCACGGCTACGCGGAGGAGCTCAAGCTGATGCTCAACCTCGTGCGTCCGCGCTACGTCCTGCCCATCCACGGCGACCACAAGCGCATCCGGCTGCACTCGCAGATCGCCGAGGCGGTCGGCGTCGACCCCGAGGCGATCTTCCAGGGCGACAACGGCCTCCCGCTGGAGATCGACGAGCACGGTGCCCGCTTCGGTCCCCCCGAGCAGGCCGGGATGGTGTTCGTGGACGGAGTCGACATTGGCGATCCCGCCGACGTCGCCCTGCGCGATCGGCGGATGCTGTCGGCCGACGGGATCTTCATCGTCGTCGTCACCATCTCTGAGCAGACCGGGGAGTCGGTCACCCCGCCGGAGGTGATCTTCCGCGGCGTGCCGTTCATCGAGCAGGCCGACGCGCTGGCCGCCGACATCCGAGCCGAAGTCGAGCGCTCGCTGACCTCGGCCGCCGCCGATGGCGTCCGCGAGACCGACATCCTGCGCGAGGAACTGCACGACGACCTCGCCGCTTTCGTTTACGAGCGGTTGCGGCGGCGCCCGATGGTCCTGCCCGTCGTCGTCGAGGTCTGATCGCCGTCGACGGCTGCCGCGGCGTCGGCCGCGGCGGGGATCCGGATCTCGAATCGGGTTCCGTTGGCTTCCGGGCCGGCCTGCACCTGGACCGTTCCGCCGTGCGAGAGCGCGACCGCGCGCACGATCGCCAGTCCCAGTCCGGAGCCACGGCCGCCGTCGCGCCCGCCGCGCACGAAACGCTCGAACACCCGTGCCTCGAGGTCGGCCGGAATGCCCGGGCCGGCATCCTGGACGATCAGCACGGCCTCGCCGTCCTCGAGCCTGGTCGTGGCCGAGATCGGCGTTCCCGGCGGCGTGTGGCGGACCGCGTTCTCGAGCAGGTTGAGGATCAGCCGATGCAGATCGTCGCTCACACCCTCGACCACCGCGGAGTGGGCGGAGATCGTCACGTCGTGGTGCTCGGCCATCGGCCCCAGCTCGGAGACGGCCTCGAGCAGCACGTCGGCCAGGTCGGTGGGCCGTCGAGGCTGGACGCGCCGGGCGTCGGCTCGCGCCAGCAGCAGCAGGTCGCCGACCAGCCGACGCATGCGGCGCGTCGAACGCAGCGCCGCCTCGGCGGTCTCGGCCTGCTCGCCGGCCAGTTCCTCGGTCAGCAGCTCGAGGTTGGCCAGCACGCTGGTCAAGGGCGTACGCAGCTCGTGTGAGGCATCGGCGACGAACTCGCGCTGTCGGTCGAGCGTCGTCTGAGTGTGGCTGCGGGCCGCGTCCAGCGCCCCGAGCATCCCTTCCAGGGTCCGGGCGAGCTCGGCGATCTCGTCCTCGGCCTCGGGGTGGGGGATCTGGCCGCTGGCATCGCGTGTGCGCTCGATCTCCCGGGCCGCGTCGGTCAACTCGACGATCGGCCGCATCGCTCGCGCGGACACGAACAGACCGGCGATCAGGGCGGCCACGGTTCCGCCCAGCACCCCCAGGAGCAGGAAGATCTGGACCTCGGCCGCGGTGTGATCGACATCGGAGAGCGGAACCGCATAGAGCAGGGTCGCCTTTCCGACCGGCTGAATCGGGAGCTGTCGCACCGCCACCCGGTAGCCCGACGAGTCGAAGATCCCCGATGTCTTGGCGGGCAGGGCACGGAACAGCTGCGGCCGGGCCGGCCCATGATGGCCGTTGATCTCGCTCTGCGTGCAGAGCAGATAACCGTCGCTGGTGTCGAAGATGCGGATCTCCGCGTGCTCGGCGCTGGCGTAGTCACCGAGCGAAACGCGCCCCTGCTTACAGTCCACGGCAGTGCCGTGCGTGTAATGGAGCTTGCCGTTGAGCTCCCCGTAGAGCTTGTCCACGGCTCCGGCCTGCTGGGCGGCGAACTGGGCCCGCACCTGGCGGTTGATCAGCGTGCCGACGATGGCGGCAAAGCCGGCCAGGATGACGAAGGTCAGCGCCGCCGAACCGCCGGCCAGGCGCCAGCGGATTGGGACCGACCTATACGCGGAGTACGTAGCCCGCGCCGCGGATCGTATGAAGGAGGCGAGGCTCCCCACCGGATTCCAGCTTTCGACGGAGGTTGGAAACGAATACCTCGATGGTGTTGGTCATCGAGAAGGGGTCATAGCCCCAGACTTCATCCAGCAGGCGCTGGCGGGAAACGACGATGCGCTCATTGCGCATCAGATATTCCAGCAGCTCGAATTCGCGCTGGGTCAGCTCGACCGGCCGGTCGCCCCGGGCCACCTCGTGGGTGTCCGGGTTGAGCTTCAGATCACCGACGTTCAGGTTCGCCTGCCCGCGGGGCGGACGGCGGCGCAGCAGGGCCCGCAAGCGGGCCAGCAGCTCCTGGCGTTCGAACGGCTTGACGAGATAGTCATCGGCGCCGGCGTCAAGGCCCTCGACGCGGGATTCCACCGCGTCGCGGGCGGTCAGGACCAGGATCGGCACGTCGTCGTCCTGATGGCGCAGCCGCTTGGCGACCTCGATCCCGTCCAGTCCGGGGAGCCCGAGGTCGAGCACCACGAGGTCGGGCAGAAACCCGTGCGCCTGGTCCAGCGCCAGCTCTCCGTCCTCGGCCACCCGCACTTCGTAGCCCTCCATGCGCAGGCTGCGCTGCAGGACCTGGGCGATCGCGTCGTCGTCCTCGACGACAAGCACGCGGGGTGGACGCTCGTAATCGGCCATGACTCCGGAAATGGTACGGGCAGGCAGGACGGTTGGACACACCCTTCAACGATTCTTCATGGCAGGAGGAGGGCGCCGTGCGTCGAAGCCTCCAGATCGGACATGGCCACAGCACAGAAGCGCAAGCCGGCCGCCCGGAAGCCCGCCAAGAAGGCGAGTCCGGCCCGGCGTAAATCTCCGCCCAAGCGCGCGCAGCGCTCCCTGCTGGCCACTCGGCCCGTGCTGCCGCGCCCTGTGCTCGAGGCCCATCACGTCGATATCTTGGCGCTCGCCCTGATCGCCATGGGGATCTTCCTCGGCGGCGTGGCCTACGCCCACTGGGCCGGCGGTGCGCTCGGCGACGGCGCGGTGCGCGCGACGCGCTTCGTGTTCGGTGCCCTCGGCTATGCCGTTCCCGCGGCGCTGGCCGCCGCCGGTGCGCTGGTGCTGGCGCGAGAGTTCCGCCCTCCCGCCCGCCCGATGCGCACCGGGACGATCTGCCTGGTCGTGGCGCTCACGCTGGCCCTGGCCGCCGGCACCCTCGGGCTGGGCCCGGGCGCGGCCGCGGCCCACGCCGTCTGGCGTCCGGCCAGCTTTGAGAGCCGGGGCGGCATCGTCGGGCAATCCGAGTACTGGCTGGCCGCGCACCTGCTCTCGAGCCTGGGGGCGAGCATTTTGGCCGTGTTCCTGTTCATCGCCGGCCTGATCTTGCTCAGCGGAGCGACGCTGGCCGGCCTCATGCGGCTCACCGGCGCCGGCGTGCTCGGCACCAGCCGCGCGCTGCGGCGCTCGACCGAGGACCTGCGGGGAACCGTCGCCCGGCGACCGGCCACGGCGGCCGCCCGCGCCGCATCAGCCTTTCCCGAGGAGTCGCTGCTACCGCCCGAGGGGTGGGCGGGATCGGATAGGGAGCTGGTCGTCCGCGCCACCCATGTCGAGGCGCCCCCGATCGGCGAGACCGTCGCCGGGCCGGAGCTCGAGGCCGAGGATCTGGCTCAAGCTGAGGACCTGGCGCCTGTCGGCGAGGCCGACGAGTCCGATGAGGTCGTGGCCATGCCCGACCCGCCGGAGGTCGCCGATGGTCCTCAGCGCCCGCTCGGCGCCGCCGACCACCTCACCCCGCAGGGTCGCTACCGCGCGGTCATCACCGACGACCCCGAGTTCGAGTGGCGCCTGCCCAGCTCCCGCTCGCTGACGCGCTCAACCGGCGAGGCGGCGCGGCCCGACACCGCCGGCCAGGAGCAGGTCGCGCGCACGCTGGTCGAGACGCTCGGCCACTTCGGCATCGAGGCCAAGGTCATCGGACGGGTCACCGGCCCCCACATCACGCGCTACGAGATCCGCCTGGCGCCGGGCATCAAGGTGGCCAAGGTGGCCCAGCTCAAGGACGACCTCGCCTACGCCCTGGCCGCCACCGACATCCGCATCCTCGCCCCGATCCCGGGCAAGCAGGCGGTCGGGGTCGAGGTCCCCAACGCGCGCCGCCGGATCGTGCACCTGGGCGACGTCTTCCAGGATCCGCCCCCGGATTGGTCGCCGCTGACCGTGTGGCTCGGCAAGGACATTGCCGGCCGGGCGATCGGGGCCGACCTGGCCAAGATGCCCCACCTGCTGGTCGCGGGCACGACCGGCGCCGGCAAGTCGGCCTGCGTGAACACGATGCTGTCGAGCATCCTGCTCCGGGCCACACCACACGAGGTCCGCCTCGTGCTCGTCGACCCCAAGCAGGTCGAGCTCAACCACTACGAGTCGATCCCGCACCTGCTCACGCCGGTCATCACCAGCCCGCGGATGGCCGCCAACGCCCTTCAGAACCTGGTCAAGGAGATGGAGCAGCGCTACTCGATCATGTCCCTGGCCCGGACCCGGAGCCTGCCCGAGCTCAACCGCGCACGGGACAAGCGGGGCGAGCCGCCGCTGCCCTACATCCTGTGCGTGATCGACGAGCTCGCCGACCTCATGATGGTCGCGCCCGCCGACGTCGAGGATTCGATCATCCGTCTGGCCCAGAAGGCGCGGGCGGTCGGCATTCATCTCGTGCTCGCCACTCAGTCCCCGCGCGTGGATGTGATCACGGGCATGATCAAGGCCAACGTCCCGTCGCGGATCGCGTTTGCCGTCTCGAGCCAGACCGACTCGCGCGTGATCCTCGATGCCGGTGGCGCCGAGGCGCTGCTCGGACAGGGGGACATGCTCTTCTCGCCCGTCGGCTCGTCCAAGCTCCAGCGGATCCAGGGCGCCTACATCGATGAGGAGCAGATCCTCGAGTTGACCGACGGGTGGCGCAAGCAGGGCGAGCCCGACTTCCAGGAGGAACTGCTCGAGGAGGTGGCCGGCGACGAGGAGTCCGCCGAGGAGGAGGACACCCTGTCCGCGGACGAGGATCCGCTGCTGGAGGAGGCGATCGCACTCGTCGCTCAGATGGGCACCGCCTCGACCTCGATGCTCCAGCGCCGTCTGCGCCTTGGCTACACGCGCGCCGGGCGGGTCATCGACATGCTCGAACGCCGTGGAATCATCTCGGGCTACGAGGGCTCAAAGCCGCGTCAAGTCCTGATCTCCGAGGCTGATGTGCCCCGCATCCTCTCGCACCTCGCCGAGGCCGACGGGAGCGCAGCGGCTCGTTCCGCGCCGTCCGTGCCGCCCGCCGCCCCGGACGCACGCCCGGCGACCCCGCCGGCGGGGCCGCCCGCACCGGATCTCGGGCTGCCGCCCGCAACCGATCCGCCGCCGGCTGCCGGTACCGCCGACGAGTTCTGACCGCCGGTAGCCTTCTCGTCGCGATGGCAGAGATAGGCGCCCGGCTGCGGGAGGCGCGCATGCGCGCCAAGATCGACATCAATGAGGTTGAGGTGCGGACGAAAATCCGCGCTAAGTACCTGCGTGCGATCGAGAACGAGGAATGGGACCTGCTCCCGGGCGAGGTCTACGTCAAGAGCTTCTTGCGCACGTACGGCAATTACCTGGGCCTCGACACGCGCCAGTTGCTGGACGACTTCAAGCGCCAATACGAGGCCCCGACTGATCACGAGCTGCGTCCGATCGCTCCGCTGGGCCGCGATCGCGACCGGGACCGCGGTGGTCCGCGCTGGCCGAGGATTCCCCCGTGGGTGGCGATCGTCGTGGTCCTCGCCGCCGTTGTCGCGGCGCTCGGGTACATCGGCAGCAAGAACAGCGGCAACAAGGGGTCGACCACCCCGAGCACTCATGCCGCCACCACCCCGCACAAGCATCGCGCGCGTCCCCATCACCCGCGTCCCGCCGCGCCGACCCTCGTCAAGCTTCAGCTCGTTCCCACCGGCCAGGTCTACGTCTGCCTCGTCGACGGCACGGGCAAGAAGCTGATCCCGGGGCTGATCTATTCCACGGGTCAGACGGTTCCGACCAAGTCAGCCGACAAGCTGTTGCTGACGTTGGGCAACAACGCCGTGCAGATGAAGGTCAACGGCGTGACGGTGCCGGTCGCGCCCTCGGCGGGCTCGATCGGCTACGAGTTCCAGGGCCGGGCTCACCACGTGCTGCCCACCGCTCAGCAGCCACGCTGCGCATGAGCACGCCGGGCGGCCGTCAGGGTGGCCCCCCGCGCGCCGGCATCCTCGTGACCGGCACCGAGGTCCTGACCGGCATCATCTCCGACCGTAACGGCCCCTGGCTGTCTGAGCGCCTGCGTCAGCTCGGCGTCGACGCGGCGATGATCCAGATCGTCGGTGACCGCCCTGACGATCTGCTCTCCACGCTTGAGTTCATGCGCGACGCGGGGATGGCGCTGATCGTCACCAGCGGTGGTCTCGGCCCCACGGCCGACGACCTGACCGCCGAGGTCGTGGGCCGCTTCAGCGGCCGGCCGATGGTCCTCGACCCCGCTCTGGAGGCGCGCATCGCCGAGATCCTCGAGCCGCTCATGAAGCGCTGGACGGGACTCGATCAGGAGGCAATCCGGGAATCGAACCGCAAGCAGGCGCTCGTCCCCGAGGGCGCCACCGTGCTCGATCCGGTGGGAACGGCACCCGGGCTGGTCGTCCCGCCCGCCGAGGGCCGAGACGGACCGACAGTGGTCGTGCTCCCCGGCCCGCCCCGCGAGCTTCAGCCGATGTGGGAGACGGCCCGCGCGACCGACGCCTTCGCCGCCGCGGTGGCCGGCGCCACCACCTATGAGCGGGAGATCGTGCGCCTGTTCGGGATCCCCGAGTCCGAGATCGCCAACACCCTGCGCGAGGCGGCCAAGGCCGGGCTGGACCTCGAGCCGCTTGAGATCACGACCTGCCTTCGCCGAGGGGAGATCGAGGTCGCGACCCGTTTCGAGCCGCCCGCCCGACCCGATTACGACGCCCTGCTCCGGTTCCTGCGCGATCGCCACGGCGACACGCTGTTCTCCGAGGACGGAAGCACGATCGACGAGCAGCTGGCGCGCCTGTTGCTGGACGGCGGTCACACCGTGGCCGTGGCCGAATCCTGCACCGGGGGCGGTCTGTCGGCCCGGCTGACCGACCGGGCCGGCTCCTCGGCCTACTTCCTGGGCGGGGCCGTCGTCTACTCCAACCAGGCCAAGACCGAGCTCGCCTACGTGGATCCGGCTCTGATCGAGCGCGTCGGAGCGGTCTCACCAGAGGTCGCCGCCGCCCTCGCCGACGGAGCCGCGCGCCGCTTCGGCGCCGAGATCGGCATCGGGGTCACCGGCATCGCCGGCCCGGACGGAGGCACCGAGGAGAAGCCGGTG
>DASXHG010000141.1:0-6155 GCA_036488625.1 Solirubrobacteraceae bacterium
GGCAGGCCAGCATGCCTGCCCCGGTGCGATCGCGAAGGGCCTTCACATCCTGGGCGGTGATCGCGCTCATGACTTCTCCTCAGCCTCCTTCTTGGCCTCCGGCTCGGGGCTGGTCTCGGCCTGAGCCTCCTCGGCTGCAGCTGCCTCAGCCGGTGCAGCCTCGGCCGTCGCTGCCTCAGCCGGTGCTGCCTCAGCGGGGGCGGCTTCGGCTGTCGCCGCCTCGGCCTTGGGCGCCGCGGTCGGCTCGGCACTGTCCGCGGCCGGCGCGTCCGCAGCCGCGGGAGCCTCGGCGGGCTCGGGCGCGGATTCGGGCGGCTGGGGTGCAGCCGGGGTCGGGGTTTCCGCCTCGGGGGCCGGAGTCTCCGCAGGCGCAGCAGCGGCCGCGGGCTGTGGGGCAGCCGGCGTCGGGACCTCGGCCGCCGGGGCCGTGGACTCCGCCGCGGGGGCGGGCGTCGGGGGCGCCGCCTGCGGGTGAGCAGCCGCCTCCTGCGCGGACTGAGCCTGGGCGGCCTCGCGGGCGCGCTGCTCCTCCTCCTCGCGGGCCTTCTGCTCAGCTTCGCGCTGGCGCTGCTCCTCTTCCTCGCGCGCCTTGCGCTCGGCATCGCGCCGGGCCTGCTCCTCGGCCTCCTGGCGCTCGCGCTCGATCCGCGCGGCCTCCTCCTGGGCGCGGAACAGACCGTGGCCCTCGGACACGACGTTGCCGATCGCCTGGGTGATGGCGGCGCATGAACGGATCGCGTCGTCGTTGCCCGGGATCACGTAGTCGATCCCCTCGGGATCGCAGTTGGTGTCGACGAGCCCGATGATCGGGATGCGCAGGCGCTGGGCCTCACGCACGGCGATGACCTCGGTCTTGAGGTCGACCACGAACACCGCGTCCGGTACGCGCTGCATGTTCTTGACCCCGCCGAGGTTGGCGCGAAGCTTCTCGAGGTCGGCCTGGGCGGCCATCCGCTCGCGGGTCGGCAGCAGCTGCAGCTGCCCCTCGGTCTCATAGCGCTCGAGGTCGTGCAGGCGCTTGATCCGCTGATTGATGGTCTGGAAGTTGGTCAGCAGCCCGCCCAGCCAGCGGTGGTTGACGTACGGCATCTCAGCCGAGTTGGCGACGTCCTTGATCGCGTCGCGGGCCTGCTTTTTGGTCCCGACGAACAGCACCGTTCCGCCGCGCCGAGAGATGTCGGCGGCGAACTCCTGAGCGTGCTCGAGCAGCGCCTCTGTCTGCAGCAGGTCGATGATGTAGATGCCATCCCGCTCTCCGAAGATGAAGCGGCGCATCTTTGGGTTCCATCTGCGCGTCTGGTGGCCGAAATGCACACCGGCCTCCAGCAGCTCCTTAATGCCAATTTGAGCCACGGAACTACTCCCTTGTGATATTTGTGACGTCGGCCCGCGTCCGGCGGTAAAAACGCGAATCCCGATTAGATCGGGCAGGGTCGCGTCTGCGTTCGCGGGGTTGAGAAATGGGTTACGGAATGGAGTCTACGCAAGTTTTCTCAGCGTTCAGCGTTGTAGGCCGTGCGGGTCGTCCTCTCCTACCACCGACGGCGACTCGCAGCGCGGACCGAGCCCCTTCCCCTACCTCCGGTGGATCGGTTCGCAACAGTGCGGCGGGGCGGCTTTTGGACGGGCCGTCCCGCCGTTTTTATTGTCGGCCTGATTGAGCCCGGGGGCGCCGGTTCCCTCCCAGCGATGCGGTTATGCCCCGGCCGCCGCCCGCTCCAGGGCCGCGACGAGATCCTCTGGCAGCGGCGAGCTGACGTCGACCTCCACGCCCGTGACCGGGTGCGTGAAGGCCAGCCGCGCAGCGTGCAGGAACTGGCGCTCGAGCCCGTACTCCCCCGCCTTGCCGTACTGGGGATCCCCGCAGACGGGGTGGCCGATGGCGGCCAGGTGGACCCGGATCTGATGGGTTCGGCCGGTCTCCAGGGTGACGCGCAGTAGCGCTGCCCGGGGCAGCAGGCGCTCGAGTTCGAAATGGGTCCGGGCCTCGCGTGGCTCGTCGGTGTCG
The DNA here is from genome assembly GCA_036488625.1 of Solirubrobacteraceae bacterium. Lineage (GTDB taxonomy): Bacteria > Actinomycetota > Thermoleophilia > Solirubrobacterales > Solirubrobacteraceae > Palsa-465. Next base: position 2,009 of record DASXHG010000141.1, read on the forward strand.
ATCGACATCAGCACGCGGTTGCGGCGGTCGCGGCCGATCGGAGCGTCGATCGTCCCCGTGCGCGCTTCCGGGTGGCCGGAGACCAGGGCCGCGTATTCGCGCCGGAGCTTGCGCTCGGCCAGCAGCGCCTTCAGGGCGCGATGCACGGCGTCGGACTTGGCCACGACCAGGAGCCCCGAGGTGTCACGGTCCAAGCGGTGCACGATGCCCGCCCGCCACGACTCCGCCCCGCCTTCCGCGCCGCGGCCGGCCAGCGCCTGGGCGAGGGTTCCCGTGCGGTGACCGCGGGCGGGATGGACGACCACGCCGGCCGGTTTGTCGATGATCAGCAGGTGCTCGTCCTCGTAGGCGACCGAGTACGGGGCCGGTGAGGCTTCCACCGCCTCGGGGGTTTGCGTTGGCGTCACCGTCACCTGCTCGCCTCCGGTCAGGGCGTGTCGCTTCGGCCGTGCCCGGCCGTCGACGAGGACAGAACCGGCGTCGATCAGGCTCTGGGCCCGGGCCCGGGAGCCGAGCGGCTCGGCCAGGAAGCGGTCCAGACGCGTGCCCGCCGCCTCGGCCGGCACGGTCAGCGCGAGCGGGGGCTCGCTCACCGCTCGGTCGGAGCCACGCCTGACGCCGCGCGTGCGGTCTTCGTCGGGCGCGGGCCCTCGCCGGTCCCGGAATCCTCCCCTGGCCGCGCCGCCTCGTCGGCCGCCGCGCTCGGGTCGGGCCGGGGCCCCTCGAGCACATACAACAGCGCCAGCACGCCGAACGTGATCGCGGTGTCGGCCAGGTTGAAGGCCGGCCACAGCGGCAGCTTGATGAAGTCGGTCACCGATCCGCTGGCCACGCGATCGATCAGGTTGCCGACCGCGCCGCCGACCACGAGCCCGGTCGGCAGCCACAGCAAGGGCCGGCGGGGACGGAGGATGAAGAAGGTGACCAGCGCGGTCAGAGCAACCAGCGTCAGGACGAGGACGAGCGCACCACCGCCGGAGAAGAAGCCGAAGGCGACCCCCGAGTTGCGGACGTGGACCAGGTTGACGGCGGGCAGGAACTTGTGGACGTCGCCGACGGCGATGCCGGTCACGACGAGGTGCTTGGTGATCCGGTCCAGGATCAGGACCGCGGCCATGACCAGCACCGCGCGCAGGAAGGCGCCGCGGGCGTCGACGCCGGTGTCCGCTGGTTCAGCCGGAGATGGCATTGACCAAGATCGCCTGCACGAAGTAGAGGACGAGCAGGGCGATGATGGGCGTGAAGTCGAAGCCCCCGATGGCCGGGATCAGGCGGCGAAACAGTCTCAGATAGGGCTCGGAGACGTCGCGCAGGAAGTTCATCAGCGCGTCGCTCCAGCGCGAGTACGGCATCCGCAGTCCGAGTGAGAGAACCAGATTGAGCAGGATGTAGACGAGCAGCAGGATGATGTAGACGGTGAACAGGGCGCTCACGTAATTCGCGATGTCGCCCCGGGTAACGGCCAGCAGGATCACCTGGGGGGTCCTTCCACGGCTTCCATCGCGTCGGAGAACGCGCTGCGCACTCCGGCCCGCTCCAGCGCGTCGAGTCCGCGGGCGGTTGAACCCCCGGGGGAGGTGACCTCGCGGCGCACGGTCAGCGTGTCGTAGTCGCGCGCTGCCAGCAGGCTGGCGCTACCGGCCATCGTCTCGACCACCAGCCGTCCGGCGAGCGCGGGTGTCAGCCCGCGTCGCACCGCCGCGTCGATCTGAGCCTCGGCCACCAGCGCCTGATAGGCGGGGCCGACGCCCATGATCGCCGTGGCCGGACCGAGCAGGCGTTCGGGCAGCGTAATCACCGACCCGAGTCGGCCGAACAGCTCGAGCACCTGAGCCTCGACCTCAGGGTCGACGCCCTCAAAGCGCGAATAACAGACGATGCCCTGGCGGATCTCGACCGGCGTATTGGGCATCAGTCGAAACACGGGAGCGGGAGCGTAAGCCCAGTTGAGCTCGTGGGCGGTGGTCGAGCCCAGCACCGACGCCACCGCCTTGGCGTGGGGCTTGATCTCAGCCGCCACGTCCTTGAGCTGGTAGGGCTTGTGGCAGAGCACGACGAGGTCGGACTCCTGGGCCACCTCGACATTGGAGGCCGCTCGTCCGCCCAGCTCGGCGGCCAGAGCGGCGGCGCGTCCGGATCCGCCGTCCGAGCACAGCACCGGTTCGCCCCAGCCCCGGGCAATCGCGCGCGCCATGTTGCCGGCGCCAATGAATCCGACCTTCATGTATCCAAATCTACCGGGGCCCGATGACCGCGCGCGAGCGCAGGTCAGAACACCGGCGAGATCAGGACTGGTTGAAGAAGCCCTTCTCGACCAGCCGGGCGCGTTCTTCGGCGGAGACCTCGACGTTGCGCGGGGTGAGCAGGAACACCTTGTCGGCGATCCGCTGCATTCCTCCGTCAAGGGCGTACGTGAGTCCGCTGGAGAAGTCGATCAGGCGCTTTGACAGATCGGTGTCGGTGCCCTGGAGGTTGATGATGACCGGGATCGTTTCCTTGAACTTGTCGGCCACGTCCTGGACGTCGTTGAAGCTCCGTGGGGCCACGAAGTGCACTCGGACATCCCCCCCGTTGCGGCCATTGCCAGTCCGTCCGCCGCCTACGGGCCGCAATGACGTCGTGCGGCGCTCGGCCGGAGCGTCGTCGGCGAAGATGTCGTCGATCTCGTCACGCCGGCGACGAGAGCTCAGCTTGCGGACGTTGGGACGTTCGCGGTAGCTGTCCTCAAGGGCGGCCTCGGGCTCGCTGTAGGGCTCGAGCTCCTCATCCTCGTAGACGTCATCCTCGGCCAAGCCGAAGTAGACGAGCGTACGGTGCCATGTATCTCTGAAGGCCATTTCGGTGCGGGTTTCGCGCCACCGGGCGGTTTCCCTGCCCGGGATTATGGCGTCTTGCGATACAGAATTGTCCCCAAGCGGATGATTGTGGACCCTTCCTGGACCGCCACTTCGTAGTCCTGGCTGGTGCCCATCGACAGCTCGGGAAGCTGATGCGCTTCGGCCAGCATACGCAGGGCGGCGAAGTAAGGACGGCTGGCCTCCGGGGTGTCGGCGAGCGGAGGCATGGTCATCAGCCCCACCACGGGCACCGGGCAACGCTCCAGAAAAGCGGGCAGTTCGGCCGGAGGTATCCCGCTCTTGCCCTCCTCCCCGGCCACATTGACCTCGACCAGGATCCGGGTCGACTCGTCACCGTGGCGCGCGAGCTGCTGCAGCGCCGAGTCGCTGGCCACCGAATGGATGTAGCGGACGCGGGGCAGGATGTCGCGCACCTTGCGGCTCTGCAGATGACCGATGAAGTCCCAGATCAGCCCCTCGGGCCCGGCCGCGACCTTGCTGACCAGCTCCTGAGCCCGGTTCTCCCCGGCGAGCGTGACCCCGCCGGCGGCCAGCGCGGCGAGCGCCTCGGCGGGGAGATATTTGACCGCGGCCAGGATCTGGATCCCGTCCGGGTCTGCGCCGGCGGCTGAGATCCGCTCGCGGACGTGTTCGAGGTTGGCGCCAACGCGCTCGGCGGTCAGCCCGTGGATCAGGTCAACCATGCCACCCCGGCCTGGCGCCCGGTGACGCCGGCATCGCGGCGGTGCGAGAAGAACAGCTCCCGATCCGAGCAGATCGTGCAAAAGCCGATCTCGTGCACCTCGGCCACTCCGGCCTGCAGCAGACGCCGCGCGGCTATCGCGGGCAGGTCGAGGTTGGCGCCGCGGTGGACCCGCGCGGGCTCCTCGGCGAAGGCGGCGTGGACCTCGGCCCCGACCTCATAACAACACGGACCCGCCCCGGGGCCGACAGCGGCGCTGAGCCGCCCGCCGACCCCGAGCGCGCGCAACCGCTCCACTCCCCGCTCGAGGATGCCTGCGGCCAGGCCCCGCCAGCCGGCGTGCAGCATCGCCACCCCACCCGCTCCGGCCACGGCCACCGGCAGGCAGTCGGCCGTCAGAGCCGCCAGGCCGCACCCCGGCTCGGTGGTGAGCTGGCCGTCGGCCTGGGGCAGCTCACCCAGTCCCGCGGTACTGCGCTGCTCGGCATCGGCGGCCGTCGTCGCCAACAGCGTCGTGCCGTGCACCTGGTGGACGAAGCCCACCGGGGACCCGGCCAGCGCCGTCACCGCGCGCCGGTTCTCGCGGATCGCCTCCGGATCATCGTCG
>DASXHG010000149.1:0-3599 GCA_036488625.1 Solirubrobacteraceae bacterium
GCCTCGCAGGCGGTCCAGAACCTGAATCTCATGTTCGGGCGACCGGAGGGGGAGGGGATCGCATGAGCCCCGGCTTCTTCAACAGTCGCTGGATCGAGCCCCTGGACCACGTCACCGAGCTCGACGGAGTCGGTCTCGCTCCCGGCTTTCGGGCGGCTGGGGTGTCCGGGGGGATCAAGGCCGAGGCGATCCCCGACGTCGGCCTGCTCGTGTCCAGCGCTCCCGAGACCACCTCGGCGGCGCGGTTCACGGCCACCGGGGTGCCGGCGCCCCCGGTGCTCCTCTGCACCGAGCGCTGCCGGCTCGCAGCGGTTCGGGCGATCGTCGTCAATTCCGGCAACGCCAACGCGGCCACCGGCCGCGCGGGCTTCGAGAACGCGGCCAAGATGCAGGGCGCGGCAGCGATGGTCGCGGGCGTGTCGGAGGACAGCGTCGCCGTCGCCTCCACCGGAGTGATCGGCGTGCCGCTGCCGATGGATCGCGTCAACGCGGGCATCCTCGCCGCCGCCCACCAGCTCTCGCCCGACGGGGACGAGGCCTTCGCGGGCGCGATCCAGACCACAGATGCCTTCGAGAAGCGCGCCCGGCTCCGGGTGCAGCTGCCCTCGGGCCCGGTCACGCTGACCGCTCAGGCCAAGGGGGCGGGCATGATCTCGCCCCGGTTCGCCACGCTGCTCTGCTTTGTCCAGACCGACGCCGCGCTGTCGGCGGAGACGTGTGACCTGCTCCTCGGGGTCTGTCTGCGGCGCTCGTTTGAGCGGGTCAGCGTCGACGGTCAGCTGTCCACCAATGACACCGTGATCCTCCAGTGCAGCGGCGTCTCCGGGGTGCGGGTCGAGCCCGAGAGCGAGGACGAGCTGCGCTTTGGGGAGGCCCTTGACGCCCTGTTGCGCCAGCTCGCGCTGATGGTCATCCGCGACGGCGAGGGCGCCCGCCGGACCGGCCGCGTGACCGTCCGCGGCGGCCACGAGGAGGCGGTCTCGGCCGTCGCCCGCGCGGTCGCCAACTCGGCCCTGGTCAAGACGGCCCTCTACGGCGGCGACCCCAACTGGGGGCGGATCATTCAGGCCGTCGGCGCGGCGCTGCCCGGAACCGCTCCGCTGCCCGTCGACATCTCGATCGAGGGCGTGACCGTCTGCTCGGGCGGAAGCTACGTCCCTCACGACTCGGCGGCGCTCAGCCGGGCGGTGGCCCGCGACGAGGTCGAGTACGAGATCGGCGTGCCCGGCGAAGGGGCCGAGGCCGAGCTCTACTTCTCCGATCTCGGCCACGAGTACGTGACCATCAACGCCGACTACACCACTTAAGACCGCTGCCATGAGCGTCCGCCCACCTCGCGACATAACGACCCTGCTCGAAGCGCTCCCCTACATCCGGGAGTTCCACGGTCAGACGGTGGTCATCAAATACGGCGGCGCGGCGATGATCGACAGCGCTCTGCGCGAGGAGTTCGCTCGTGACGTCGTGCTGCTCAAGTACGTGGGCATGAACCCGATCGTCGTGCACGGGGGTGGCCCGGAGATCACGAGCTACATGGAGCGTCTCGACCTCCCGGTCGAGTTCGTCGACGGCCTGCGCGTGTCCGACGCCGCCACCGTCGAGGTGGCCAAGATGGTCCTGGTCGGCAAGGTCAACAAGGACATCGTCCTGCGTCTGGGCCGCCACGGCCAGCCCGCGGTCGGGCTGTGCGGCGATGACGGGATGCTCTTCCGGGCCTCCCGCCAGGCCGCGCCGAGCGGTCAGGACATCGGCTTCGTGGGCAAGATCGAGCGCGTCGATGTCGACGTCCTGATGCACATCGCCCAGGACTACATCCCCGTCGTGGCCAGCGTCGGCGCCGACCGGGAGGGGAACTCCTACAACATCAATGCCGACGAGGCCGCCGGCGCCGTGGCCCGGGCCCTGGGTGCCTACAAGATCATGTTCCTGACCGATGTCGCGGGGTGGCTGCGCGACCCATCGGACCCCGACAGCGTCATCTCCGAGGCCGGTGCCGACGCGGTCACCGCGGCCCTTCCCGGCATCGCCGGTGGCATGCGGCCGAAGCTCCTGGCCTGCCTGGAAGCGATCCAGGGCGGGGTCAGCTTCGCCCACATCGTTGACGGCCGCGTGCCCCACAGCCTTCTGCTCGAGCTGTTCACCGACGCCGGCCAGGGGACCAAGATCGGAGCTGACTCGGCGTGAGCTCGCTGGCCGAGCTGCAGAGTCTCGAGCGTGACTACGCGATCGGGACCTACGTCCGCAATCCGGTCCAGTTCGTCCGCGGCGAGGGTGTGCGCCTGTGGGATGCCGACGGCCACGAGTACCTCGACTTCCTGGCCGGGATCTCGGTCCTCAACGTCGGTCACTGCCATCCGCGCGTCGTGGCGGCGGTGCGCGACCAGGTCGGCCGGCTCACGCACGCGACGAACCTCTACTACACAGAGCCGGCGCTGCGGCTCTCAGCCGAGCTTGCCCGGAGCTCGCTCGGCGGCAAGGTGTTTCTGTGCAACTCGGGCGCCGAGGCCAACGAGGCGGCGATCAAGCTCGCCCGGCGCGCGCGACCGCGCGGCAACATCGTCGTTCTCGAGGAGGCCTTTCACGGCCGCACCTACGGCGCGCTGTCGGCCACGCCGCAGGAGTCAAAGCAGGCCCCGTTCGCCCCGCTGGTCCCGGGGTTCGTCGTCGTGGCCAAGGACCCCGGAGCGCTGGCAGCGGCCGTCGACGGGGACACGGCTGCGGTATTGCTCGAGCCCATTCAAGGTGAGACGGGCATCAACGTCCTGGAGCCGGAGCTGCTCGACGCCGCGCGCGAGGCCTGCGACCGCACCGGGGCGGCGCTCATCTTCGACGAGATCCAGACCGGAATGGGACGAACCGGCACGCTCTGGGCCTATGAGCAGACCGGGGTCACGCCCGACGCCATGACCAGCGCCAAGGCGCTGGGCGGCGGCCTGCCGATCGGGGCGCTCATCACCGGGGATAGGCTGGCCGATGTTCTGGGCCCCGGCGACCACGGCTCGACCTTCGCCGGCGGTCCCTTGGTCGCTTCGGCGGCGCTGGTGGCGCTCGAGATCTGCTCCGATCCGGACCTGCTCGAGCGCGTCAACGAGCTGGGGGAGAGGCTCCGTGCCGGCCTGAGGGCGCTCCCGGCCGTGGCCGAGGTCCGTGGACGCGGCCTGATGATCGGACTCGACCTGGCCGGGGGCTACTCTGCGCCCGAGCTGGCCGGCCGCGCGCTGCTCGAGCAGCGGCTGGTCGTGAACGCGACCGGGCCCTCGACGCTGCGGCTCGAGCCGCCGCTGATCGTCACCGACGCGGAAATCGATCAAGCGCTCCACCGGCTGGGCCAGCTGCTGCAATGACGATCGCACCCCCAAAAGCCAAGATCTCGGTGCCGCTCTCCTCCGAGCTGCGCTCAGACGCAGCCGTGGTCGCGGTCCTGAGGGCGCTGCTCGAGGTGATCGTGGCCAATCGCGAAGGGGTTCTGGCCGGGCGCGACCCCGAGCACCTGCATCAGCTCAGGATCGCGGTGCGTCGCTCGCGGACCGTGCAGCGCCAGCTCGGCGCGGCGTTCCCTCCGCTCGAGCTGCGCGGGTTTCGCAGCGAGTTTCGCTGGC
>DASXHG010000150.1:0-1656 GCA_036488625.1 Solirubrobacteraceae bacterium
GCGCGTCCAGACCTCCGCCAGACGGATGACCGTGGCCGACGCCGAGGCCATGTCCTGCAGCGATGCCCACTCACGCGTCGAGTGGTACTCGTGGCCGCCGGTGAACAGGTTGGGCGTCGGCAGCCCCATCTCGCTCAGGCGCGAGCCGTCGGTGCCGCCGCGGATCGCGGTGCGCTTGGGCTCGATTCCCTCCGCCCGGATCGCCTCCTCGGCGGCGTCGAGGATGTAGGGCACGGCGTCGACGTAGGGCCGCATGTTGCGGTACTGGACGTGAGTCTCGATCTCGGCCCGCGCGGCGGGCTCATTCGCCATCACGTCATCGACGATCCGCGTAAACAGCTCGACATGCTGGTCGAGCTTGTCGTCATCGAAGTCACGGACGATCGCGCGCATCTCAGCCAGCCCGGCACTGCCGACGAGCTCGTAGGGATGAATGAAGCCGTCGCGTCCCGCCGTGGCCTCTGGGGACAGACCGTCGGTGGGCAACTCGGCCAGTACCCGCCCGACCAGCCGCAGTGCGTTGACCAGCTTGCCGGTGGCCTGGCCAGGGTGGACCTCGACCCCGTGGATCCGGAGGGTGACCTCGATCGCCGAGAAGGTCTCGTTCTGGAGCTCGCCCACCTCTGAGCCATCCAGGGTGTAGGCGCACTCAGCGCCGAATCCGGGAATATCGAACAGGGTCGCGCCGTGGCCGATCTCCTCATCAGGGGTGAAGCAGACCCGCAGGGTCGGGCGCGGTAACTCGGGGTGGGCGACCAGATGGGCGACCGCGGTGACGATCTCCGCGACTCCGGCCTTGTCGTCGGCGCCGAGCAGAGTGTCGCCGCTGGAGGTGACGATGTCGTGTCCGCGCTTGGTGTCCAGCTCGGGCATCACGGCCGGGTCAAGTCGGGTGTTGCCGCGCGGCAGCTCGATCACGCCGCCCGCGTAGGCGCGGTGAACGAGCGGCTCGACCCCCGCGCCGGGAGCGTCGGGCGAGGTGTCCATGTGGGCGATCAGGCCGATCACGTGCTCGGGCCCCGCGTTGCCGGTGACCGTGGCCGTGACGTAGCCGTTCTCGTCCAGGGCCACGTCCTCACAGCCGGCCTCGTTGAGGTCGTCGACCAGGACGCGGGCCAGATCGAGTTGACCGGGCGTACTCGGGGAACCCGTCCGGAGGCGCTGGGACTGGGTGTCGATCCGCACGTAACGCTCGAAGCGCTCGAGCAGGGAGGGGGCGAGCTCGCGGGCCAGCTCAGAGGAGAAGTTGGGCATCGGAGCAGTATTCCAAGCGCGGTGTCCTACCCTCCTGACGAGAGACCGTTGACCCCTTCACGCCCAAGACCTGCCGCCGCCGCGCGGGACTCCAGCTCGTCCCGCAGAACTGATCGCAACGCGCCTCGCCGCGCCGCCGATGCGGGGGGCGCCGCGCAACCCGGCCGGGGTCCCCGCGCCAGTCAGGTGGCGGCGGAGCTTGGTCGCCTGTCCGCCTCCCGGGCCGGGAACCTGGGGCGTCTGTCGGCCGCTCGGGCAGGCAATCTCGGGCGTCTGTCGGCCGCCCGGGCCGAAAAGCTCCGCGGTCGGGCTGGGCGCGTGGTCGAGCGCGTCCGGCGGATGGTTTGATGGCGGCAACCCCTGCCGCCCTGAAGGCAGCCCCCAGCCCCGCCCGCCGAGCCC
>DASXHG010000173.1:0-2183 GCA_036488625.1 Solirubrobacteraceae bacterium
CTGGTGGCGGGGGGCGTCGACGGCGATGAGGTCCACCCCGCCGTCGCGCCCGAGGGGGGCCTGCTGGCCCGCATCCAGGCCGACGTCCGCGCCGACCTTGCGGTTCCGGGCGCGCCGCTCCCGGGGCGGTCTGAGGAGCGCCTGGCTCTGGATCCTGACGACCGCTCGGTGCAGATCCATGCCTGCCATGGCCGCGCTCGCCAGGTCGAGGTGGTGCGGGACGCGATCCTCCACGCGCTGGCCGATGACGAGACCCTCGAACCCCGCGACGTGATCGTCATGTGCCCCGACATCGAGACCTTCGCGCCCCTCATCCAGGCCACGTTCGGCGCCGGCGAGAGCTATGGCGAGGAGCTGGAGGACGAGACGCTCGAGCCGCTCCCGGCCGTGCTGCGCCCCACCGATCTGCGCGTGCGCTTGGCCGACCGGTCGCTGCGTCAGACCAACCCGCTGCTCAGCGTGGTGGCCGAACTGCTCGAGCTGGCCGAGCGGCGTGTGACCGCCTCCGAGGTGCTCGATCTGGCCGATCGCCCGCCCGTCCGGCGCCGCTTCCGCCTCGACGATGACGATCTCACCAAGCTCCAGGGCTGGATCGCGCAGGCCGGCATCCGCTGGGGGCTGGACAGTGCCCACCGCGAGCGCTTCAAGCTCGAACGGGTGACCGGCGGGACGTGGTCGGCGGGTCTCGAGCGCCTCCTGCTCGGCGTGACCATGACCGAGGACGGTCAGCGCCTGTTCGCCGACGTGCTGCCTCTGGATGACGTCGACAGCCGCGCCATCGATCTCGCCGGGCGTCTGGTTGAGCTCGTCGACCGGCTGGGCATCGCCCTGGACGCGCTCGGCCGTACTCAGCCCCTGGCGGACTGGGCGCGGACCATCGGCCAGGCCGCCGATGCCCTGGCGCTGACGGCACCCCGCGAACGCTGGCAGCGCGCCGAGCTGCTGCGCCTGCTCGAGGACATGGTCGAGCAGGCCGGTCCGCACGGCACGAGCGAGCTGGCCCCGACCGAGGTCCGCGCCTATCTGCTCGACCGCCTGGCCGGGCGTCCGACGCGCGCGAACTTCCGCACCGGCCACCTCACAGTCTGCACGCTGATGCCGATGCGCTCGGTGCCGCATCGCGTCGTCTGCCTGCTCGGCCTCGATGACGGCGCGTTCCCGCGTCGGACGCCGCGTGACGGCGATGACCTGATGCTGGCCGATCCGCTCGTCGGCGAGCGCGACCCCCGCAGCGAGGATCGCCAGCTCCTGCTCGACGCGCTGATGGCGGCCACCGAGCGCCTGATCGTCACCTACAGCGGCAATGACGAGCGCACCAACTCCCCCCGCCCGCCCGCGGTCCCGATCGGTGAGCTGCTCGACGTGATCGACGCGACGGCGTTCGTCCCGAGCGCGGACGCTGTGCCGCTATCGCCGGGGACGGACGCCACGCCGCCATCGCCGGCGACGGACGCCACACCACTATCGCCGGAGACGGGCGGCGCGCACCGCCGGGCCACCGACCAGGTCCTCATCCACCATCCCCTTCAGCCCTTTGACCCGCGCAATTTCGAGTCCGGCGCCCTGGTCGGGGCCGACGCCTGGAGCTTTGACCGCGTAACGCTTCAAGGAGCCCAGGCGCTCAGCTCACCCCGCAACGCACCGCCGCCGTTCCTGGCCAAGCCCCTGCCCCCCAAGGGGGGATCGGTCATCGAGCTCGAGGATCTGGTCCGGTTCGTCGAGTACCCGGTCCGCGCCTTTCTGCGCCAGCGCCTGGGAATCAGCCTCGGCGGCGCCTCCGAGGAGATCGCCGATGGGCTGCCGGTCGAGCTCGACGGGCTCGAGCGCTGGGGCGTGGGCCAGCGGCTGCTCGAGGCACGGCTGGCCGGCGTCGACGGTCACACGGCGATCAAGGCCGAGATCGCCCGCGGGACCCTGCCGCCCGGGCGCCTCGGCCGGCCCGTGATCGATGTCGTCTATCCGCTGGTCGAGGCGATCGCCGAGGCGGCCAGTCTCGCTGCCGCCGGGCCGGCCGCCGATCCGATCGACGTGCGCGTGGAGCTCACCGACGGCCGGCGACTCAGCGGCACGGTCTCGGGAGTCACCGGGGACGTGTTGCTGAGCGCCACCTATTCGCGCGTGGCAGCCAAGCATCGCCTGGCGGCCTGGGTGCGGCTGCTGGCCCTGGCCGCGAGCCACCCGGA
>DASXHG010000221.1:0-9944 GCA_036488625.1 Solirubrobacteraceae bacterium
GTGCTGGTCTGCGTCGACGCGCCCGAGGTGTCGGGGCTGCCGCGCCTGTTCGCGATCACCAATCCAGACCTGTTTGTCGTCCGCTTCCACGGGCGCTCGGACGAGACCTGGTCGGCCCGAACCGAGACTGCGGCCGAGCGCTTCCGGTACGAGTACTCCGAAGCCGAGCTGCGTGAGCTGGCGCAACCCATAGCCGAGCACGCCCACGAGGCCAAGGAGAGCCATCTGCTGATGAACAACTGCTACCGCGACTACGGCGTGCACAACGCCGCGCAGCTGCGCGATCTGCTCGACCGGTACCCGGGCTGAGAGGATGGCGCGGATGGGCATGCGTCGCACAGTCGTGATGGCCTTGAGGCGGGCATGCCTGACCGCGGCGGCCGGCCTCGCCGTGGTCGCCTGCGGGGGCGCGGCGAGCAGCGACCCCGGTCCGCTGCGGGGCTCGTTCAGCGGCCAGCGTGCCCGGGTGGACGGGATCGTGTCCGAATTGGGCGCCACGTTGACCCGCGCCGGACCGCAGCCCGATGCGCTGCTGTCAAACGAGTTCTCGGCCCTCGGCGCCCGCGCCGAACAGGAGGCAGCGGTGATCGCCGGGCTCGGTCACCCGCCCGGCTACAACACCAGGCTGCGAGACCTCGATCATGCGCTGGGCGCCGTCGCGAGCGGACTCGATCAGCTCTCGACCGCGGCCACAGAGCACCAGCCGGCGGCGACGCGGGCGGACATCAGCGCTCTGCGGGGCGACGCGGCTGCGGTGCGGGCGACGGCGGCCAGCTTGGCTCGGATGCTCGGCTTGCGCCCCTCGTAGGCAGGCGAGCTGAACAACGGCTGTCGGTCAGGACAGGACTGGAGAGCCGTCGGGCTCGTGTCGCGACCAGCCGAGCGCGGGGGCGACCTCCCGCGCGATCGTGTCCAGCAGGCCCGCGTTGTAATCGACCCCGAGCTGGTTGGGCACGGTCAGCAGGAGCGTGTCGGCCGCCTGGACGGCGGCGTCACGGCGCAGCTCCTCGGCGATCACATCGGGCTCGCCCGTGTAGGTGCGTCCGAAGCGGGCCACGGTCCCCTCCAGGTAGCCGAGCTGGTCGCTGTCACCGGAGCGTCCGCCGAACAGGCGCCGGTCGAGATCGTTGCGGATCGGCAGCACGCTGCGGCTCACCGAAACGCGAGGCTCGCGCTCCCATCCCGCCTCCGCCCACGCCGAGCGAAACAGGGAGATCTGCTCGGCCTGGAGTTCGTCGAAGGGCACGCCGGTGTCCTCGCTCAGGAGCGTCGAGCTCATCAGGTTCATCCCCTGCTCCGCGGTCCAGGTGGCGGTCTGCCGGGTGCCTGAACCCCACCAGATCCGCTCGGCGAGCCCGGGCGACTGCGGCTGGATGGCCAGCCCCGTAGCGGTCCCGGTCATCTGAGGGTCGGAGCGAACCACCGCGGCGCCGGCGATCGCCTCGCGAAACCGCCGGGTATGGGCGCGGGCCAGGTCAGCGTCGCTGTGGCCTTCGGGTGGGATGTGCCCGAAAGCTTGCGCACCCCGGTCGGCCGGTTCTGGCGAGCCGCGGCTGATCCCCAGCTGCAGCCGGCCGCCGCTGATCAGATCGGCGGCCGCGGCGTCCTCGGCCATGTACAGCGGGTTCTCGTACCGCATGTCGATGACCGCGGTACCGATCTCGATCCGGCGCGTGCGAGCCCCGATCGCGGCCAGGAGCGGAAACGGGGAAGCGAGCTGCCGGGCGAAGTGGTGAACGCGAACGTAGGCGCCGTCGATCCCGATCGCCTCGGCGGCCTCGGCCAGCTCGACCGTCTGCGTGAGCGCGTCGGCGGCCGTCGGCGTCATCGAACCGGCCTGCCAGTGGCCAAAGGAGAGAAAGCCGATCCTGTCCATCGCTTCGATCTTAGGTCGACCCGCGACTGGCGCGAACACCCAACTCGCGGTGTATCGTCGCGGCGGTGAGGGTCAGGGCTGCTGGGAATCACCTTCGCCGGCTCCGGGTGGCGCGTCAGGGCGCGTCCGCGGTGCTCGTGCTGGCCCTCGCGTCAGCCGCGATCCCGGCCGTCGCCCAGGCCACCGTGCCGGGCCTGCCCGCCGACGTCCCGGCCGCGGCCAGCCAGGCCGCCCCGACGCTGCCCGAGCCGAGCAGCAGCGCCTGGCCGTTTCCGAACACGTTCCCGCAGACTTCGGGCAGCGGTCATCTGGCCGGGGGTGCCTCGCTGTGGAGTGACTTCATCTACGACGACTACGGCGCTTCTGGGGTTCAGGGGCTGCCGACCTCCAGTTACGACCAGAGCTCGGGCCTGGCCGATCGCCAGGGCGACTACGTCTTTCCGTCTGGATCCGCCGACAACAACGGTGCCGACATCTTCCGCGCCGGCGTCGGCCTGCATGGTGCCTACAGCTACTGGCGGGTCGACTGGACGACCCTGGCCGACGCGAATGTCCCGATCGCCGAGTGGACGCTTGACACCGACAACAACGCGGCCACCGGGGGCGTCCAGTGGCCGGCCGGTGCCGGTGTGCGCTCGCCGGGGATCGACAAGGCACTCGTCGTTTCCAGTCGCGGGGCGTGGCTGGTCGATCCGATCACCGGCCTGCGCACGAGCGTCACCGCCAATGGTGGATCGCTGACTGTCGACCGGACGGCCAAGTCCTTCATCGTCGCCGTTCCCCGCACGCTGCTGCCCGTCAGCGGCACGTGGCGGATCCGGCTCGGCGCCGGGCTGGCCGACAGCAGCGGCCAGAACTTCGCGCCCCCCGACGTCGGCCAGAGCGGCAGCACCTCGACCACCGCCGAGCGCCTCTACAACGTCACCTTCCGAACCGTGGCCCAGGAGCCGCCGGTCTACACCGACGGGATGAGTGACTCACTGATCGCCGCCGCTCAGGCCGGTCTGGCCGGCAACCCGATTGGCAACACACTCGGCGCCGACGGGATCGCCCGCTCGGTGACGGGGAACTTCTGGATGGAAGACGACCAGGCAGACACGCTGGCCGGGGGAGACGTGTCGAAGTTCTCGGAGCTGATCGACTGGTCGGCGCTCGCTGCACAGCAGGCCACGCCGATCACGCAGCCCACGGGCTACAGCGCGCGCTGGTACGTGTCCCGCCTGCACCCCGGATCGGGCCAGGTGGTCAACGACGGGAACGAGGGCAACTTCAAGCCGACGCTGCTCGAGCGGCTGCAGCCCTACTCGGTCTACGTGCCGACCACCTACCGGCCGGGGCACGCGATGCCGCTGACCTGGATCCTCCACTCGCTCGAGGTCAACTACAACCAGTACGGCGGGCTCGACCCCCAGCTGATCCAGCAGCTGTGTCAGGACCGGGGATCGATCTGCGCCACGACCGAGGGGTTCGGCCCCGCCGGGTGGTACTACAACGAAGCCGAGACGGACTTCTGGCAGGTCTGGCGGGCACTGGCCGAGAGCCTCACGCTCGACCCGTCGCGCACGGTGATCTCGGGCTACTCGATGGGTGGGTGGGCCTCGTACAAGCTGGCCTTCGAGCATCCCGATGACTTCGCCGGCGCGCTCAGCCTCGACGGTCCGGTGATCTGCGGGGTCCAGGCCTATCCGGGCGCGAACGGCCCCGCCTACAGCGATCCGGCCTGTTCGGAGGACGGCCAGAGCCAGCCCCTGATCGCCAACGCGCGCTGGATTCCGTACGTGATCGACCAGACCTACGCCGACGAGCTCGTGCCCACCACCGGAGTCATCGCTCAGGCGCAGGACTTCGACAAGCTCGACCAGCGTTACAACCTGTTCATCCACACCGGCGCCGACCACCTCGGCTTCGCCACCGAGGATCGCTTCGGCGACGTGGTCAGCGCCCTCGGCGCGCCGGTGCGGGCCGTGAACCCGGGCCGCTTCACCTACAGCTGGTATCCGAGCCTCAACAGCAGCCAGCTCGGGATCGGGGCCACCGGCGACTACTGGCTGTCGGGGCTGTCGGCGCGTACCGGCGCCTACGGCACGCTGGCCACGATTCATGCCGCCGACGCCGCCCTGCCCGACCCGGCCGTGACGCCGCAACGCTTCGGCCCGCGGCTGGTCACCCAGCCGTTGCCGGGCACCAACTCGGGACTGAGCTGGAAGCTCGGCCCGCGCCCCGCCGCCAAGCGCACCATGACGCTCGACCTCGGCGATGTGTCCGGGCTGACCATCGATGACCGGGCAGCACGCCTGCCCAGCGGGACGATCACGATCACCACCGACGGTCCGACGCGTCTGGGGATCATTCACCTCCGGCGAGGGACCGGCGTGTATGAGGGCAGCCGCCGCGTCGCCCTGGCCGGACGCTCGGGTGCCGTGAACGTCAAGCTGGGCCGAGGGCGGACGGTGCTCGTGCTGCGAGCGCCAATCGCGCTCTACTCCTGCCGTCGCCCCTCGGGGCGCGTCCGGGGTACGACGCTGGGACCGGTCCGTCTCGGAATGACCCGCAAGCAGGCGCGTCGCCGCTTCACCAAGGTCTCCCTCCGCGGGCGCCGCTACATGGACTTCTTCTGCCCCTCGCGGCAGGGGATTCGTGTCGGCTATGCGACCCCGGTCCTGCTGCGCAGCCTTCCCCGTCACGCCCGCCCGGGTTACCGCGGACGGGTGGTCCTCATCCTCACCGCGGCCAAGCATTTCGAGCTCCGTGGGGTCCGTCCCAACACCCGCCTGTCTCGGGTGAGCCGCCGCCTGCGCGTCGGGCGCGGCTTCCAGGTGGGTCGCAACCGCTGGTACCTGTTCGCCGATGGACGCGTCCGCGGGGTGTTCAAGGTCCGTCACGGATTGATCGAGGAGATCGGGATCGCCAGTCCGCGATTGACGCGAACGCGGGCCGCGGACCGCATCTTCCTGCGCAGCTTCTTCTGAGCAGACCTTGCACGGATAGCCTCGGGGCGTGAGCGCGAGCGACGCCTACGACCTCGACCGCTTCGTCTCCGCCCAGGATCAGGGCGGCACGTACGAGACCGCTCTGGCAGAGCTCCGAGCCGGCGCCAAACGAAGTCACTGGATGTGGTTCGTGTTCCCGCAGATCGCCGGCTTGGGCTCCAGCCCGACTGCGCGCCGCTACGCGATCGGCTCGCTGAGCGAGGCCCGTGCGTATCTCGCGCATCCGGTTCTGGGCCCGCGACTGCGGGAGTCCGCGCGGGCCCTGGCCGAGCTCGCCGGGACCGACGACGCCGACGCGATCCTGGGCCCGATTGACGCGCTGAAGCTGCGCTCCTCGATGACCCTGTTCGCGCGCGCCGATCCCGACGAGCCGTTGTTCACGGCCGTGCTGCGCCGGTATTACGGTGGCATGGCGGATCCGGCCACCGAGGGGCGCCTGCGCTAGCCGGCCATGACCTGCGCCAGGGCGATCGCACTGGGCGGGGTGGCCGGTCTGCTGCTGGCGGGCTGCGGCGGGTCGACGTCGACCGTCGGCGCGGGCCGGCGCGCGCCCGGATCCACGAGCCCCGTCAGCTCCGCGACGCCGGCGACGACGACGCGCGCCTTTGGGCCGCGCCACCACCGCCGACATCGAAGGCCGGCGCCGGATCCGGGGCGTCTGGCCCAGACCCATCAGCTTCCGTCGAGCCGGACGCACGCCTTCCACGCGGAGATGCAGACCCTGTGGAGGGCCATCCTCGGCAATCGCCCGGGCGCGGCGGACGCCGCCTTCTTCCCCGAGAGCGCCTATGACCAGGTGAAATCGATCGGTGACCCGGGGGCCGACTGGCGCTACCGGCTGCGGGCCGACTATCGGCTCGACATCTCCGCCGCCCACGGCCTGCTCGGTGCGCCGCCGCCCTCGACTCACCTGATCGGCGTCTCGGTCCCCGCTGCCTATGCGCACTGGATCGATCCCGGCGTCTGCGAGAACGGGGTCGGCTACTACGAGGTGCCCAACTCGCGCATGGTCTATCGCGAGCGGGGGGCGGTGCGCTCGTTCGGGATCGCCTCGATGATCTCGTGGCGGGGGCGGTGGTACGTGATCCATCTCGGCTACGTCGGCAAGCTGTCGATCGGTGGCCGAGTTGATGCTCCGAGCCTCGGGGCCGGCATCTCGGCCCCGGCGGATATCTGCTGAGCGCGGCGGGGGTCAGCTGGCGGATCACGAGGAGTACTGCGCGGCGGGGACAAGACAACGTCCCCGCCGTTTGCAACGACTGACCCGGAGGGTCAGTAATAGTGTCGGCGGCCGCCGACGGCCCGTCCTGCCGATCCCAGCGCGAACAGGACCACGCCGACGATGAGCAGGATGATCCCGATCGTGTAGAGGATCGGGATACTGGCCACGAGGCCGATGATCAACAAGATCAGGCCTAGAACGATCATTTGCGCTCCTGACGGTCAGTTGGACTCAAAACCAGAACGGAGTTGCCTGGTGGCATCTAGTTACCCGAATAGGCCGGGATCTCTCGATGCACAGGTCCGGACGAAGACGTACTCGTCAGAACACGAGCACGACTCTCCTCCTCCTCCGCTGCCTGGACGTGACTGTTCCTTCCCGCTCAGAGGGCAGAGAAAACTGCGCTTGGGCGCCGGCACCCTTCAAAGGGCCTTGGCCAGGCGGACCTGATGGGCGCGTTCAGGTTCGAGCAGCGCCTCCAGACCTGAGTCGTAATCGGGCAGCGCGAGCACGATCCCGTCGTGCCCGATGAGCAGGAAGCGATCCATCGAGCGCAGGAAGGCGCGGTCGTGGGAAACGGTGACGACCGTGCCCTGAAACCCGGCCAGCGCCTGCTCGAGCGCCTCGGAAGACTCGATGTCCAGGTTGTCGGTTGGCTCGTCCAGCAGGAGCAGGTTGTGACGTTCGAGCTCGAGCACGAGGATCTCCAGGCGCGCTTTCTCACCCCCGCTGAGCACGTCGTAGGAGCGTCGCGCGGCGTCGGCCAGGCCGTAGCGCGCCAGGGCGCCCATGGCCGTCTGCAGTCCGCCGCCGCCGACCCGCTCGAGCACCGTGTCGAGCACGACGCGTCCGGCGAGGTCGGTGCGCGACTGAAGCTGGGTGAAGAACCCGGCCGACGTGCGGGGACCGAGCACGAGTTCGCCTTGATCGGGTTCGCGGAGCCCGGCCAGGGCCCGCATGAGCTGGCTCTTGCCCGATCCGTTGGGACCGATCAGCGCGACCCGCTCGCCGAAGTGGATCTCGTCCGAGAACGGCCTGACCAAGCCCGCGATGCCCACCGAGCGCAGGTCGATGACCCGGCGGGCCGAGTCACCACCGGGCATCCGCACGGTGATCGAGCGGTCGACGACTGGGGCCGGCGGCGGGCCCTGGTCGCTGAAGCGGCGCCAGCGCGTCTCGGCGGCGTCGGCCTTCTTGGCCCAGTCACTCGAATACCGGGCCCGCTCCTTGAAGGTCTTCATCAGCCGGTACAGGCGACGCTCTTCATCGCGCCAGCGCTTGACGGCGTCACCGAGGCGGCGCTGGCGCTCCTCGCGCGCCTCCGCGTAGGTGGCGTACGAGCCCCCGTGACGCCAGGCCCCACTCCCCTCGAGGGTGAGGATCGCGCGCGCCGAGCCGGTCAGGACCTCGCGGTCGTGGGAGATGATCAAGACCGTCTTCTTGCTCGTCGCGATCTGCCGCTCGAGGGCGAGCTTGGCCGGCACGTCGAGGAAGTTGTCGGGCTCATCCAGGAGCAGGACCTCGGCATCGGACGCGAACAGGGTGTCGAGGACGAGCCGCTTGCGCTCGCCGCCCGACAGGGTGATTGCCGCCCGGTCGGCCAGATCCGCGAACGAGGCGCGGACAATCCGGCGGCAGGCCGCGTCCCATTGCCCCTCGAGCTCGTAGCCACCGAGGGCCGAGAAGTCAGCGATCGCCGTGCCCAGGCGCATACCGGCCACGGGATCGCCGGCGCTCAGGGCGCGCTCCTCCTTGATCACCGCCTCGCCGGCCCGACGCACCGCCGGCGCAGCGAGCGACAGCAGGAGCTCGCGGATGGTGCGCGCGTCATCGGCCGCGCCCACATCCTGGGCCATGTAGCCGACCACGCCACCCACGTTGGCGTCGCCCTCATCGGCAGCCAGGCGACCGGCCAGGATGCGCAGCAGCGTGCTCTTGCCCACGCCGTTGGCCCCGACCAGCCCGACATGCTCGCCGGGGGCGACGCGAAACGAGACATCGCTGAACAGCAGGTCTCCTCCCGGATGGGCGTAGGCCAACCGGGAGACGGCGACGTGAGCCATGCCATGAGTATCGTTGCCGACCCCTGCCAGTGCCCACCAGTCCTCCCTTGTCCCCTGCATGAGTCCGATCGGCGCCAAGCACCTCGGCCGTCTTGCCGAGGAGTCCTACGCGCGCCGGGGTGACTACCGGGCGCTGCTCTACGAGGGCACCTGGCATCGCTCGGGGGAATTGTTCGAGCGCTCGTGCCGGATCGCCGCCGGCCTGCAGGAGCTGGGGGTCGCGCCGGGCGACCGGGTCGTCGTCTCGATGGCCAACTGTCCCGAGGTCGGGATCATCTACCAGGCGCTGTGGCGAGCCGGCGCCGTCGTCACGCCGGCGATGTTCCTGCTCCCGCCGGCCGATCTCCGTCACGTGATCGCCGACGCCGGCGCGACGGCAGTGATCACCACCCCCGAATTCATCGACAAGGTGCTCACGGCCGTCGACGGACTCGAGTGTGTGCGCCACGTGATCAGCACCGTGGCCGACGGCCAGGACGCGCTCGAGCTGTCCGAGCTCGAGATTGCCGACGCGGGGCCGATCGTGCCCCGCGCCGATGACGATCTGGCCGCGCTGCTCTACACCGGCGGGACCACCGGCCGAGCCAAGGGGGTGATGCTCAGCCACGCGAATTTGTACTTCTCAGGGTCCGCGGCTCACCAGGCCGCCTACGTGGCCGGGGTGAACCGCGGCCTGGGCGCCCTGCCGCTGTCGCATGCCTACGGCCTGCTGGTCACGATCGCCGGGCTCCATTCCCCCGAGCCCGGAATCGCGGTTCTGTTGCGGTGGTTTGACCCCGATGCCTTCCTGGACCTCGTCGTCGAGCACCGCCTGCAGGTCAGCGCGGTGGTCCCGACGATGCTCCAGATCCTGCTCTCCAAGCCGCTGGAGGACTACGACCTGTCGAGCCTGCTCTACGTGACCTCAGGCGGGGCGCCGCTGGCGCCCGAGGTCCAGGAGGAGTTCACCCGCCGCGTCCCGTCGGTCTCCATCCGCCAGGGCTACGGCCTGACCGAGACCGCGGCCCTGATCTCGAGCAACCCGGCCGGGCGCGAGCGGGTCGGATCGGTTGGCCTGCCCGTGCCGGGGACCGAGATCCGCGTCCTCGACGCGCACGGGGATGAGCTTCCGGATGGCCAGGAGGGCGAGATCTGCGCGCGCTCGCCCGGCGTCATGCGCGGGTATTGGAATTCGCCCGAGGCCACCGCCGAGGCGCTCGAGGACGGCTGGCTTCGCACCGGCGACATCGGTTATCGCGACGAACAGGGTTACCTGTACATCCTCGACCGCAAGAAGGACCTCATCATTCGTGGCGGCTTCAACGTGTATCCCCGCGACGTCGAGGACGCCCTGGTCGAACATCCCGACGTCGAGATGGCCGGCGTCATCGGTCGTCCGAGCCCGGTTCACGGAGAGGAGGTCGTCGCCTTCGTCGCCGCGCGGCCGGGCGCCGCCCTGGAGGCGGAGGCGCTGATCGGCTGGGCGCGTGAGCGGATCGGCGGCTACAAGTACCCCCGCGAGGTTCATCTGGTCGACTCGATCCCGCTCACCCCGGTGGGCAAGATCGACCGCAAGGCTCTGCGTACACGCCTGCCCGAATCGGGAAATTCGCGCTAGCCCTAAAAGCAGGGCTGATGGACAACCACGCCAGCAGGCGCAAAAATGGGGTTATGCCGCGCGGGGGACAACTGCGCCATCGGCTGGCAAGAACGCTGAACGCCGCTTACGGAGACGGGTTGCTGTCCGAGGCCACGCTGGCCTACCGCCTGGATCTGCTGTTCGCCAGCGCGGTCGTCGACCCCGCCCGCGTCAC
>DASXHG010000239.1:0-3415 GCA_036488625.1 Solirubrobacteraceae bacterium
CTGGTCCCCACGCTGCTCATGTTCGTGCCCCTCCACGGAGGCGAGAGCCACACCCCTGAGGAGGGCGCCGACATGGACGAGATCCTCGCTGCCGCCGCCGTCGTGGCCGCGGCTCTGCCCGGGTGACGGGGCCGTCGCTCTAACTGCGATGTCAGGCCCGCTGCGTCCGTCTCCAAAAGGTAGTGGCGAATTCTGGTTACGCACGGAGTGACCAGACTTCGCCACTAACCGCCCCTGTGAAGGGACGTCCGCGCGCCCGCCAGCTATCGCGTCCTTCGATGCTGCCGTCTTACCGCCCGGGTCCGCGAGTCACCACCGGTGAGCCCACCGGAACGTAGCGGGGAGGTGCCGACCGGGACCTCCCCCGGCCGGCACCCATCCGCTAGCGACTAGGACAGCCCGTTGGCGGCCAGGAAGGCGTGCGCCACCTTGGCCGGGGACTGCTGGTCGAGCTGCACCGCGGCGTTCATCTTGATGATCGCCGGCAGGGTCAGCAGCGAGCTGACCTTGTTCACGGTCTGCTCAAAGGCCGGTCCCTCGGCCTTGACCACGCTCTGCTTGACGACCGGAGCGACGTTCTGGAAGCCGAACAGCTTCTTGGTGTCGGTCAGCACCGTGTACTTCCCGCTCTGCAGCTGCGGGTCGGTGGTGAAGATCGTCGCCACCTTGACCTGGCCGGAGTCCAGCGCCTTGTAGTTCAGGCCCTCGGCCAGCGGCACGAACTGCAGCTTATGCAGGCCGTAGACCTTCTCCAGTCCCACCAGTCCGTCGTAACGGGTCCGGTTTTCGGCCGGGGCGCCGTAGCTGACCTTGCCCAGCTTGGCCAGGTCGGCGACCGTCTTCAGGCCATGGGCCTGCGCGTAGGCCTTGGTCACAGCCAGCCCGTCGGCGTCAAAGAACGGCGTCTGGCCGAGCAGGACGGACCCGTGCTTCTTGACGTACGCATTGGCCTTGGCGTAGGTGTCCTGCGCGCTCTTGGGCGGGTTGTTGTCACCGGCCACCGCTGTGAGCAGGGTTCCGGTGTACTCGGGGTACATCTGGATCTGGCCCGACTGCAGGGCCTTGTTGATGATCTCCGAGCTGCCGATGTTGGCCTTCAGGGCGACCTTGTAGCCCTTGGCCGCCAGCGCCTGCTGGTAGAGGTCGCCGAGGAGGTACTCCTCGTCGAAGTTCTTGTCCCCCATGACGATCGGCGGCTTGCCGCTCCCCGGCCCCGAGGCCGCGGTCTTCGCGGCCGAGCCCGAGCCCGATGCGCTCTTGGACGAGGTGCTCGACGAGCTGCCGCAGGCGGCCACAACCGCAGCCAGCAGGACAGCCGTGAGCGCCCCCAAAACGCGTGCGACGTATCTGTTGTGCATTGCTTTCCTCCTGGTTGGTTTAGCGGGAAAGGAGAAGGTGACTAGGCGACCGCGGGCTCAAGCTCGAGTGAGCTCTCACGTTCGCCGGCCAGCAGCAGCCCGCGCGGCGTGAGCACGCGCTGGACGCTGGCCAGGACGACTTCGATGATCAAGGCCAGGGCGGCGATGCAGATGGCAGCGCCGATCACCCCGTAGAGGTGGTAGCTGGCCTCGTTGTTGATGATGTCGCCGAGCGTTCCGCTGAATCCGGCCAGCGAGGCGATCGTGGTCGTGGAGACCACGAACAGGGAGGCGGTTCGGATACCGGCGAAGATGAGCGGGATCCCCATCGGGATCTCCACGTTGCGCAGGATCTGCCACTCGGTCATGCCGATCCCGCGGGCGGCATCGACCACTTCACGATCGACGCCGTCGATGGCCACATAGGCGTTGGTGATCATCGGCGGGACGGCGAGCACGATCAGCGCGACCTCGACGTTCTTGAGCCCGACACCGAGGAAGGCGACACCGATCGCCAGCACGGCCAGGCTGGGCAGCGCGCGCCAGATGTTGCCGATGTTGATGGCCACGAATGAGCCCCGGTGGATGTGTCCCAGCCAGAGTCCGAGGGGGATCGCGATGATCAGCGAGACGCCGATCCCGATGGCGGCGATCTTCAGCGTCTCGAGCGCCAGATGGGTGAGCGTCGGCAGCCCGCTGTAGCCGGGGATCGACCCGTTGCGCCCGATGAAGTCGAAGGCTTGGGAGAAATTGCTCATCTACGCCCTCGACCAGGGGGTCAGGCGCCTCTGCAGCCCGATCAGCAACGCGTCCGAGAGCAGCGCGAGCATCACGGCCAGCGCGCCGGCGGCGATCAGTTCGGTCTTGAAGACGTTGGCGCCGATCGCGTTGAAGATCGGGACCCCGAGGCCCTCGTTGTCGACCAGCGAGGCGACCGTGGCCAGCGAGATGACGGTCACGGTGGCGATCCGGATCCCGGCGATGATGGCCGGCAGGGCCAGCGGCAGCTCGACCCGGAGCAGGGTCTGGTTGCGGTTAAAGCCCATCCCGGCGGCGGCGTCGCGAACCTCGTCGGGGACCTCACGCAGTCCGGTCAGGGTATTGCGGAAAATGATCAGCAGCGTGTAGGAGATCAGCGCGACCTCCGCCGTGGTGGCGCTGAGACCGAACCCGGGCACGCCCTGCAGAATCTCGAACAGGGCCAGCGAGGGGATCGTGTACAGGATCGAGGTCACGATGATCACCGGCCGCTCCACCCAGCCCTTGCGGTGGGCGAGCACGGCCAGGCTCGCCGCGATGACGAACCCGATGCTGACCGCGATCAGGGTCAGGATCACGTGCTGGCGCAGCGCGGGCCAGAGCACGGAATCCCAGTTCTGCGACAGCCAGTGGGTGCAGAACAGCCGGTTGGCCCGCTCGCAGGCAAAGGCGGAGTTGCCGCCTCCGAAGGTCGGGATGACCGGGCCCCCGGCGACGTAGTAGCTCACGCCTTCTCTCCTGCGGGCTCCTCACCGGCGACCTGGTGACCGTTGCCGAGCACGCTGCCGAGCTGCTCGATCGTGGCCAGGCCGACGACCTTCTCATCGTCGTCGACGACGGTCAGCGGCTCGCCGCCGGCGGCCATGAGCTGCGACAGGGCGTCCCGCACGGTCGCCTTGAGGGCCACTCGGTTTCCGCCCGGGCGCAGTCCGTTGGGAGCCAGCAGTTTCACGTCGGCCAGGGTCGACAGACCGAGGCGCTTCAGCGCGCGGTCGGCACCCACGAACTGGGCGACGAAATCATCGGCGGGGTCGGTGAGGATCTCCTTCGGCGAGCCGTATTGGGCCAGCTTGCCGCCCTGCCTGAGGATGGCGATCTTGTCCCCCATCTTGATCGCCTCGTCGATGTCGTGGGTCACGAACACGACCGTCTTGCGTACCCGCGCCTGGAGGCCGAGGAACTCATCCTGCAGCCGCGAACGAGTGATCGGGTCGATCGCTCCGAACGGTTCGTCCATGAGCATCAGAGGCGGGTCGGAGGCGAGCGCGCGGGCCACGCCGATCCTTTGGCGCTGGCCG
>DASXHG010000255.1:0-3993 GCA_036488625.1 Solirubrobacteraceae bacterium
GAAGCGCGACATCGCCGAGGAGGAGGCCGAGCCCTCGCGTCACACCTCCACGCTCACCCAGCGCCTGGCCCACACGCGCGAAACGCAGGCGCCGTCCGCGCCCCGCGCGGCCAAGCCGAAGCCCAAGCCGGCACCGAAACCAGCTCCCACCCCCCCCGCTCCCACCCCCCCCGCGGCCGAGACGCCCGCGAGCGGAAACGGCGGCGACGCAGACGCCGACGGCTTCCAGCGCGCACCCGATGCGCCCGAGAACGATGGCGTCGCCCAGACGCCGAAGTCCAACCGCCCGAGTAAGGGACGGTCGCGCAACCGCCGTCACGGGAGGCGCCGCTAATGGGGATGCTCGCCTGGGTGATGATGGGTCTGGCCCTGTGGCACTTCACGATCTGGCTGCCCGACCGCTACTGGGGCGGGATCGTGGGGGCGTTCATCGGGGCCCTCGTCGGGGCCATCCTGTTCGGGTTGATCGTCAACGGCTTCGCGATCCCCGGTCGCCATGCCACGACCATCGGGACCGCTCTGGAGGCCATCCCGGGCGCCCTGATCGGGATCGCGCTCGTGTATTTCGAGGGTGCTCGCCGCGAGCGCGCATCCGCGACCGCCCGCGCCGCAGTCTGAGCTCGCGATAAACCCGGGTCTCGATTGAGGCAGCCGGTACGATGCCCAGTCGTGGGGACGAGGCAACGAATCCTGCTTGCGCTTGCGGTCGCCGCGGTGGCGCTGCTCACCCTGAGCGCCGGGGCGGCCGCGAAGACCACCAGCCAGTCGGACAGCGCCGGGGGCGTCACGGCGACGTTCAGCTACAGCGGCAGCCCACCGATGGTCAGCGGTGCCCATCTGCAGATCACCCGCGCCGGCCAGATCGCCTACGACCAAGCGGTTGACTCGCCGCGATTTTGCCACTTGCTGTGTTGGCCCGGGGCGTTTGGCGCCCACTCGCGCTCGGTCCGCGTCATCCGGCTCGCGCCCGGTGGCCAGCCCGACGTCGTCCTCGAGCTCTACAGCGGCGGCGCCCACTGTTGCTCTATCGATCAGGTGTTCAGCTATTCGCCGATCACCAGCACCTACGTCAAGACCGAGCACTACTTCGGAAACCCGCCCGGCGTCCTGCGCCGGCTCGGCACCGCCCGGCGCTGGCGCTTCGTATCCAGCGATGACAGCTTCTACTACGCGTTCACCGACTTCGCTGATTCCGGGGCTCCGATCCAGATCTGGAGCTTCTCCGGACGGGCCTTTGTGAACGTGACCCGCCACTATCCGAACCTGATTGCCGCCGACGCCGCCCGCTGGTTGAGGTTCTTCAATCACGACCTCGCCAACGGCGTCGGGCTGATCGCCGCCTGGGCCGCCGACGAGGAACTGCTCGGACACGACAAGCGCGTCCAGTCGCTGCTGGCCGCCGAGGCCCGTCGCCACGATCTCCGCGCCGGGGGTACCGGGCTGGCCACCGGCAAGCGGTTCATCACCAAGCTGAACCGGTTCCTGCACCGGCTCGGCTACCGCCACTAGCCCCGGCTGTCGGTCTCGGATCTCCGCGGGTCCGTCTGCGGGCCCGCTTAGCCTGGCGCCATGGCCGAGGCCACACTGCTCTCACCGCCCCCGACCGCCGCTCGCCCGGCCCGGCCGGATCGACCTGTGCGCCGCCTGCACATCGCCGACTACGAGCTAGACGCCGCGCTCGAGCTCGAGCGTGAGCTCGGGATCGGGCACGTTCTGAGCCAGATCCTCGTCCGGCGGGGGCTGACCGATCCCCGCGAGGCCCGGGCGTTCCTGGACGCCGAGCCCGATCGTGAGCCGGTCGCGCTTCCCGGCCTGGCCGACGCGGTCGCCTTGATCCAGCGCCATATCGCCGGCGGCGGGCGGATCACCGTCCATGGCGATTACGACGTGGACGGTGTCTGCGCGACGGCGATCGCGGTCCGCGCCCTGCGCGCCGTCGGAGCCGACGTGGACTGGTACATCCCCGGCCGCATCGAGGATGGATACGGACTCGCTCACAGCACCGTCGAGCGCTTGGCCGCGCGCGGGTCAAGCCTGATCGTCACCGTGGACTGCGCGATCACGGCCGTGGAAGAGGTGGCCGCGGCGCGAGCGGCTGGGCTCGACGTGGTCGTCACCGACCACCACGCACCCCGGGCCGACGGCGAGCTTCCGGATTGCCCGATCGTGCACCCGGGCCTGGGCGGCTACCCGTTCGCGGGCCTGTGCGGAACGGCGGTCGCCCACAAGCTGGCCGAGGCCCTGGGGGCCGCAACGGCCGCCGAGGACGTGGAGCTGGTCGCGCTGGCCACCGTGGCTGATCTGGTGCCACTGGCCGACGAGAATCGCCGGCTGGTCCGCGACGGTCTGGCCGCGATGGCCGTCACCGCTCGGCCGGGGCTCCGGGCCCTGATCGAGGTCAGCCGCGCGGATCCCAGCGCCCTGGACACGGGCACGCTCGGGTTCCGGCTCGCCCCGCGCATCAACGCTGCCGGGCGCATCCGGCGTGCC
This sequence comes from Solirubrobacteraceae bacterium, assembly GCA_036488625.1. Taxonomy (GTDB): domain Bacteria; phylum Actinomycetota; class Thermoleophilia; order Solirubrobacterales; family Solirubrobacteraceae; genus Palsa-465. The sequence continues at coordinate 2,491 of DASXHG010000255.1, forward strand.
GACGCCGGTCTCGAGCTGCTGCTGACCGAGGATCACGACCGGGCCCGCGAGATCGCCGCCGAGCTCGACGCCGTCAATCTCGAACGGCGGGCGGTCGAGCAGCGCATTCTGTGGGAAGCCGAGGCGCAGGTCGCCGAGCTCGGCCCCCGGCCGGCCTACGTGCTGGCCGGTCAGGACTGGCACCCCGGCGTGGTCGGGATCGTCGCCTCCCGGATCGTCGAGCGCCACCATCGCCCGGCGGTTCTGATCGCCCTCGACGGCGAATCGGGAACGGGCTCCGGGCGCAGCATTCCCGGCTTCGACCTGCTCGGCGCGCTGCACTCATGCGCGGGTAGCCTCGAGCGCTACGGCGGTCACCGGGCCGCCGCCGGGCTGAGCATTGCCGGGGACCGGGTGCAGCAGTTTCGCGAGGCGTTCGAGGCTCACGCCGCGGCCGTCCTCACTGCCGACCTGCTCGAGCCCCGGGAGCGCGTGGACGCGATCGTCTCCGGAGCCGAGCTCGGGCTCGGGCTGGCCGAGGAGCTCGAGCGCCTCGAGCCGTGTGGAATGGGGAATCCGGCCCCCAGCCTGCTCGTTCCCGGCGCACGCTTTGCCGACGTGCGGCCGATGGGCGAGGGCCGGCACGCCCGCTTCTCGGTCAGCTCGGGCGGCACCCGCGCCCGTGCCGTGGCCTTCGGCTGCGACGGCCGCGTCGGACCGAACCCCGAGGACCCGCGCGACGCGACCTTCCGCCTGGAGCGCAACACCTACAACGGCGCCGTCGAGCCGCGGCTCGTGCTGCGCCACCAGGTTCCCTGCGCGCCGCCGGGCATCACCGTGCTCGGCGAGCCCGACGGTTACCTGGAGGCCGTTCTGGGGGAGTTGGGTCGCCCCTCGGATGCGGTGGCGCCCGACCGGACTCCCGCGCCCGCGGCCGCGCGCACGATCGTCGATCGGCGCGGTCAGAGCCCGCTCGCCGTGCTCAGTGACACCCGCGCCGCCAGCGGACCGGTGCTGGCCGTCTGCGCCGACGTCCCCCGGCGCCTGTCAGGCCTCCAGACCCGCGCCGGCGGCTTTGCCCTGGTCGGCTACGACTCGCTCGAGCGCGATCCCGGTTTGGCCGGCGGCTACCGCCACCTCGTGGCCCTCGATCCGCCCAGCCGGCACGACCTGCACGCGCTGCTCGGCCAGGGGGAGGGGTTCACCCACTTAGCCTGGGGCCAGGCTGAGCTACGCTTTGCAGAGCAGATGCACGAGTTGGAGTACGGACTTCGGACTTCGCTCGTCGCCCTCTACCGGGCCCTCCGGGATCGGCAGCGGGTGATCGGCGAGGAGCTCGGGCGCCTGCTCCGCGGCGAAGGTCCGCACGGTCGGTCAGCCCAGCTGGCCGCTCGCCTGGTCCGGGTGCTGTCGGAGTTGGAGCTCGTCAGCCTCGACCGGGATCTGCCGGCCCTGGCGATAGCGGGCGCCGCGCCCACCGTGCTCGAGCGCTCGCCGTCCTACCGGGTCTATGCGAAACGATAT
>DASXHG010000272.1:0-4262 GCA_036488625.1 Solirubrobacteraceae bacterium
CACCGACGGCCGGCGACTCAGCGGCACGGTCTCGGGAGTCACCGGGGACGTGTTGCTGAGCGCCACCTATTCGCGCGTGGCAGCCAAGCATCGCCTGGCGGCCTGGGTGCGGCTGCTGGCCCTGGCCGCGAGCCACCCGGAACGCGAGTTCTCCGCCGCCACGGTGGGTCGCGGTAGCGGCCGTGACGATGTCCGCGTCTCGCGCGTGGAGCCGCTCGCCGCCAGCGCGGATGAGCGCGCGGCCGCCGCTCGCGCCCAGCTCGAGGCGCTGATCGACCTCCACGACCGGGGCCTGCGCGAGCCGTTGCCGCTGTTCACCGCCACCTCGGCCGCCTACGCGGCGGCGGCCGTCGCCGGGCAGGACGCCGTCGCGGCCGCCGAGCGCGAATGGCGTACGGAATGGCGCTTTGACCGCGAGGACCGGGAGCCCGAGCATCAGTACGTCCTCGGCGGCATCCGGACGTTCACCGAGCTGATGGAGATCTCGCCGCGAGCGGATGAGGCCGGAGACGGGTGGGCCGAGGACGACCCCTCCCGCGTCGGCCGGCTCGCGCGCCGGCTGTGGGCCGGACTGCTCGACCGCGAGCAGGTGAGCGCGCGATGAACCAGCCCTTCGACGCCCGGGAGTTCGACGTCTGCGGGCCGCTTCCCACCGGGGTGACCGTGCTCGAGGCGAGCGCTGGGACTGGCAAGACCTACACGATCGCCGCGCTGGCCGCCCGCTACGTGGCCGAGGGCATCCCGCTCGAGCGGCTGCTCCTGGTCACCTTCACCCGGATGGCCACCGGCGAGCTGCGTGAGCGGGTGCGCGAGCGACTCGTCAGCGCTGAGCGGGGACTGGCCGCCGCCCTGACCGGGGTCGCTCTCGATCACGACCCGGTGCTGGCCCGGCTGGCCGAGGGCTCGCCTGAGGAGATCGAGCTCCGCCGCGACCGATTGCGACGCGCCGTCTCGGGCTTTGACGCCGCGACGATCGCCACCACCCACGGCTTCTGTCAGGAAGTGCTCGACGGCCTGGGCATCGCCGGTGACCTCGATCCCGACGTCGCCTTCGTCGAGGACCTGAGTGACCTGGCCTCGGACACGATCGACGATCTGTACGTCCGCCGGTTCAGCCTCACCGGCACCGGCTCTCCGGAGTTCGGCCGGGCCGAGGCGGCGGCCATCGCGCGCGCGGCCATCGAGAACCCGGGGGCGACGATCGTCACCAGTGGCGACGAGACCCCGGCCATGCGGGGGCGTCTGGCCGTCGCCGCGCGCGAGGAGTTCGAGCGCCGCAAGCGCGGACTGCGCGTCATGACCTACGACGACCTCGTCACCCGGCTTGACCGGACGCTCGCTGGACCCGGCGGGGCGGCTGCCGCCCAGGCGCTGGCCTCGCGGTTCGCCGTCGTGCTCGTTGACGAGTTCCAGGACACCGACCCCGCGCAGTGGGCGATCATGCGCCGCGCCTTCGCCGATACCGGCGTCACGCTCGTCCTGATCGCCGACCCCAAGCAGGCCATCTACGCCTTCCGCGGCGCTGACGTCTACTCCTACCACGAGGCGGCCCAGAGCGCCGGGACGCGGGCCACGCTCCGGGTCAACTGGCGCAGCGACCAGGGACTGATCGATGCCCACGACGCGCTGCTCAGCGACGTCAAGCTCGGTCACCCGGGGATCGTCTATCGCCACGTGCGCGCCTCGGAGTCCCACGTGGAACCGCGGCTCAGCGGGGCCCCGGTCGCGGCCCCGCTGCGCTTCCGCGTCCTCGGCCGCGATCATCCAACGCTGTCGCTGACTCAGTACGGGTACGCCCGCAACGCCAGCGCCCGCGAGCTCATCACCGCCGACCTGGCCTCGGATCTCGTCGCCCTGCTCGGATCCGGAGCGCAGCTCGAGCGCCGCGATCCCGACGGCGGCACTCAGGGCCGCGAAAGCGTTTGCCCCGGGCATCTCGCGGTGCTCGTCCGGACCAACCGTCAGGCGGCGATGGTGCGGGAGACGCTCGGAGCAGCCGGGGTGCCGGCGGTCATCAACGGCGCCGGCAGCGTGTTCGCCACCGACCCGGCCCGCGACTGGCTGGCCCTGCTCGAGGCGCTCGAGCGCCCGGCCTCGATGTCCCGCGCCCACGCCGCCGTGCTGACGCCGTTTTTGGGCTGGTCAGCGGCTCAGCTGGCCGGGGCCGATGAGGACTCCTTCGCCTGGGAGGCAGTTCACCGCCGGTTGCACGACTGGGCGCGCGTATTGCGCAGTCGCGGCGTGGCCTCCCTGCAGGAGACGATCACGCTCGGTGAGGGACTCCCGGCGCGGATGCTCGGACTCGAGGACGGCGAGCGCACTCTCACCGACCTGCGGCACGTTGGTCAGCTGCTGCACACCGCCGCCGCCGAGGAGCAACTCGGCACCACGGCACTGACCGCCTGGCTGCGCAGCCGGATCGCCGAGGCCGAGCTCGACACCAGCGACGAGGAGCGCAGCCGCCGCCTCGAGTCCGATGCCGAGGCCGTTCAGGTGCTCACGATTCATCGCAGCAAGGGCCTCGAGTTCCCGATCGTCTATCTCCCCTTCCTGTGGGAGCCGGGCTATATCGCCCGCGAGGCCCAGCCGGTCTTCTTCCACGATCCCGAGGCCGGGGACGCGCGAACGCTCGACGTCGCCCTCGAGGGCCCCGACTACGACGCCCACCGCGACCAGTTCCTCCGCGAGCAGCGCGGCGAGGATCTCCGCCTCGCCTACGTGGCCCTGACCCGCGCCTGCCATCAGGCCGTCGTGTGGTGGGCCGGCTCGTGGGACAGCCGCAACTCCCCTCTGGGCCGGCTGCTGTTCTCGCGCCAGGAGGATGGCGAGGTCGCCCCGATCGGCAACTTCACCCCGGATGACCCGGCCGTCGCCGCTCGCCTGAACAAGATCGCCGAGCGTGCCCCGGGCCAGATCAGCGTCGAGCGGGCCGCGGCCGGGCTCGGGGCCGTGTGGCGCGCGCCGCGGGCGGCGCCGGCCGCGCTCGGAGTCTCGCCGTTCGCCCGCTCGCTCGACCTCCGCTGGCGTCGTACCTCCTATACCGACATCACCGCCGCCAGCCACGAGAGCTGGGTGGGAAGCGAGCCCGAGGAGCCACTGGTTGGAGACGAGCCGTCGGGCCCGTGGGCTCCGATCGCCCCCGACGAGCCCGAGGGCGCCGGCGCCGGCGGCGACGGCGCGCACCCGCTCCCGCTCGCGGAGATGCCGGTCGGGACTGACATCGGGACGTTCGTTCACCGCGTGCTCGAAGCGGCCGACTTCGCAGCCGGCGATCTCGAAGCCGAGCTGACCAGCAGCGTGACGGAGGTCCAGTCGCGGCGCGGGCTCGACATCGGTGACACGCAGGCCGTGGTGGCCGGACTGGCCGCCGCGCTGCGTACCCCCCTGGGTCCGCAGTTCGGCGACTTGCGTCTGAGCGACGTGAAGCGGTCAGACCGGCTCGACGAGCTCGGCTTTGAGCTTCCCCTGGCCGGCGGCGATCAGCCGCGGGGAACGCTCGGCCTGAGCGACATCGCCGACATCCTGCGCTCCTTTTTGAGCGCCGATGACCCGCTCCGGGGCTACGCCGAGCGGCTGTCGGATGCCGGGCTGCGCCAGGCGGTGCGTGGCTATCTGACCGGGAGCCTGGACCTGGTCGTGCGGCTGCCCGGGACCAACGGGACGCAATTTGCCGTCTTTGACTACAAGACCAACTGGCTGGGATCCACCGATGCGCCGCTGGCCGCGCGCCACTACCGCCCGGCGGCGATCGCCCTGGAGATGCAGCGCCACCACTACGTCCTGCAGGCGCTGCTCTACCTGGTTGCGCTGCACCGCTATCTGCGCTGGCGCCAGCCCGATCAGGACCCCGAGCAGAGCATCGCCGGCGTCGGTTACCTGTTCCTGCGCGGCATGACCGGCGACGGCGAGCCCCACGATGGCCCGACCGGCGAGCGCGAGCCGGGCAGCACTCGTACCGGGGTGTTCAGCTGGCGCCCGCCCGCGGGTCTCGTGGCCGCGCTCAGCGCCGCCCTGGACGGGCGCGGGGCGGTGGCGGCGTGAGCGCCGGCACGATCACCGAGCCCGATCCGTTCGCGGCCCGGATCGCGCACCGGGCCTCGGGTCTGCTCCGGGACTTCAACCGAGCCGGGGTCCTGTCAGCAGCCGACGTTCATGTCGCCCGCGGACTCGGCCGTCTCGCCGGCGAGCAGGATGAGGCCGTGCTCCTAGCCGTCGCCCTGGCCGTCCGCGGCCCGCGACTCGGGCACGTGCACGTCGATCTG
>DASXHG010000278.1:0-2543 GCA_036488625.1 Solirubrobacteraceae bacterium
GATCCTGTCCAACCCCAAGGTCAAGGCCGTGCTGTTCAACATCTTCGGCGGCATCACCCGCTGTGACGAGGTGGCCAAGGGTCTGATCGAGGCCTTCAGGCAGATCAACCCCACCGTTCCCTTCGTCGTCCGCCTGGACGGAACCAACGGCGAGGAGGGCCGGGCGCTGCTGAGCGAGGCGAATCTTCCCAACGTCCACGCCGAGGCCACGATGGACGGCGCGGCGGCCAAGGTCGTCGAGCTGGCCGCGGGAGGCGGCGCCTGATGAGCATCCTCGTCGATACCGAGACCCGGCTGTGCACCTCCGGCATCACCGGCCGCGAGGGCACCTTCCACTCGCTGCGCAACCGCGAGTACGGCACCCAGGTCGTGGCCGGCGTGACCCCCGGCAAGGGCGGCCAGGACGTCGAGGGGATCCCGGTCTTCAACACCTTCCACGACGCCGTGGCCCGCGAGGGCGCCAACACGGCGATGATCTTCGTGCCCCCGCGGTTCGCCGCTGACTCGATCCTCGAGGCCGAGGACGCGGGCATCGAGCTGATCATCTGCATCACCGAGGGCATCCCCGCCCACGACGAGCTGCGGGTCTACAACACGCTGAAGAAGAACGGCCGCTCCCGGTTGATCGGCCCCAACTGCCCCGGCATCCTGTCGCCGGGCAAGGCCAGCGTGGGCATCATCCCCGCCCAGTTCTTCCGCGAGGGCAACGTCGGCGTCGTCTCGCGCTCGGGCACCCTCACCTACCAGATCGGCGACGTCCTGGCCAAGAGCGGCTTTGGCAACTCCTCGATTGTGGGGATCGGCGGCGACCCGGTCCCCGGCACCGACTTCATCGACGTGATCGGGATGTTCGAGGATGATCCCGAGACCGAGCTGATCGTCATGTGCGGTGAGATCGGCGGCGACGCCGAGGAGCGGGCGGCCGAGTTCATCGCCGAGCGCGTGACCAAGCCGACCGTCGGCTACATCGCCGGCTTCACCGCCCCGCCCGGCAAGACCATGGGTCACGCCGGCGCGATCGTATCTGGCTCCCACGGCACCGCCGCGGCCAAGGCCGAGGCGCTCGAGAGCAGGGGCGTGCGCGTCGGGCGCACCCCGACGCAGGTGGCCGAGCTGGCCGTCTCGCTGCTCGGCAGCGCCGCCTGATCGGCCCCGGTTTGGCCGCCCTGGGGCGGCTCGCTGCCCGCGCCACCGGCCGCCGCGAGGGCCGGTAGGCTCGCCGCAGCATGCCCCCCTCCGGCGACGACCCCGAGATCTCGATCCTCGATGCCCGCCTGGCCGAGATCGACCGCCGGCTGCACTCGATCCAGACCGGGCTCGTCGAGGTCCCGGCGTCATCCACGCTGCCGCCCCCGATCGCGGTCCCCGGCGATCACCCGCTCCCGTCAGCCCCACCCGCGAGCGCATCGCCCGGGAGCGGGCCGCCGGCGCTCGGCCCGTCGGGGAGCGGCCCGTCGGCCGCGCTCGGCCCGGGTGAGGCTCAGGCGGCGGCGGAGATGCTCAGCCGGCTCTGTGAGCTGGTCGCCGCGCAGGAGGGAATGCTGAGCTCGATGCGGCAGCTCCTGGCCACCGCGCAGCAACGGGCGGACGCGGCCCGGAGCCCGCAGGCCCTTGGTGTTCGCGCCGGGCCGTTTACGAGCACGGCGGCGCTCCGGTCCTTCCAGGCCGCCCTCGAGGCTCTGCCGGGGGTGCGCGCCGTCGAGCTCCGCGAGTTCGAGGGCGCCGACCGCGCGATCCTGGATGTCCACCTTTGAGGCGCTCGGGAGCGTCAACGTCGTAGTCTTCGGGGCGTGGCTGGCACGATCTCCTTCGCTCGCGGCGCTCCCTCGCTCGACATCGTCGACGTCGATGGGCTGCGCGCCGCCGCCGACCAGGCCTTCACGTCGGATCCCGCCGGGCTGACCGCCTACGGGACCTCGGTCGGTTACCTGCCGCTGCGCGAGTGGATCGCCGAGCGCCACGGGGTCGAGCCGGCATCCGTGCTCGTCACCAACGGCTCGATGCAGGCCGACGCCTTCCTGTTCGACACCCTCGTCGCCTCCGGTGACACCGTCATCGTGGAGCGTCCCACCTACGACCGCACGCTGCTGTCGCTGCGCAGCCGCGGGGCCGATGTGCGGATGGTGGAGCTCGAGCCCGACGGGATCGACGTGGCCGCGGCCGAGCGCCTGCTCAGCGCCGGGGCAGAGGTCAAGCTGGCCCACATCATCCCCAACTTCCAGAACCCGGCCGGCTACACGCTCTCGGCGCAGAAGCGCGAGCGGCTCGTGCAACTGGCCGCGCAGTACGACTTCACGATCTTCGAGGACGACCCGTACGTGGCGCTGCGCTTCAGCGGCGAGCCGCTGCCGACGATGCGCTCCCTCGACGGCGAGCGCGTGGTCTACGCGTCCTCGTTCTCCAAGACGGTCTGCCCCGGGATCCGGGTCGGCTACCTCGTCGGGTCCAAGGACGTGATCGCCCAGATCGCGAAGATCGCCACCGGCACCTACATCTCCCCCAACATGGTCTCGCAGGCCATCGTCCACCAGTTCTGCGTCAGC
>DASXHG010000319.1:0-4249 GCA_036488625.1 Solirubrobacteraceae bacterium
CGCTGGTCAGGACCGCGATCCGCTTGTCGGCACCGTGACCATCGATCTTCTCCGTGTACTCGGCCAGCGTCTTGAACACGCGCTCCATCGCGTCCTCGCGCAGGCGGCCGTCCTTATCGACGCCGGAGCCGAGGCGCGTGACGGTGCTGATGCGCTCGAGCTCGCCGGTGACGCGCCCGTCGTCAACATCAGCGACCAGGAGCCGGGTCGAGTTCGATCCGATGTCGACGACGGCGACGCGGCTCACGCGCTCACCGCGTAGGGCATCTGTTCCCCGGCCAGGGCGGCCAGGAGGTTGTCGACACAGATGTCGGCCATGCGCTCGCGGGCCGTGTGTGTCGCCGAGCCGATGTGGGGCACGAGAACCAGGTTCGGGGTCTCAAGCAGCGGGTCCTCGCGATGAGGCGGTTCCGGGTCGGTCACGTCCAGCGCGGCCCCGGCGATCACCCCCTCGCTCAGCGCGCGGGTGAGGGCACCCTGATCGACGATCGGGCCACGGGCGGTGTTGATCAGGATCGCCGTGGGCTTCATCCGCGCCAGCGCGGCGCCGTCGATCATGTGGCGGGTCTGGGGTGTCAGTGGGCAATGCACGCTGACGTAGTCTGAGCGCTCGAGCAACTCGGTCAGAGTGACGCCGTCACGCCCCGTGTGGATCACCTCCATGTCGAAGCCGCCCGCGCGCTGGGCCACCGCGCGGCCGATCCGGCCCATGCCGATGATGCCCAGCGTCGCGCCGTGGACGTCCTGTCCGAGAAAGCCCGCCGGCTCCCAGGTCACCCAGTCACCGGCGGTCACTGACGCAGCGGCCTCGGGAAGGCGCCGGGCGGCGGCCATCAGCAACGCGAAGGTCAGGTCCGCGGTGGCGTCGGTCAGGACGTCGGGCGTATTACCGACCTGGATGTCGCGCATACGGGCAGCAGTGACATCGATGTTGTCGTAGCCGACGGCGTAGTTGGCGATGGCCCGGAGCTCCGGACAATCGATGAGCAGATCGCCGTCGATCCGGTCGGTGAGCAGGGACAGCAAGCCTTGGGCGGTGGCCGCGTGCTCGATCAGTTCGAGCCGGCTGGGCGGCAGGCGCTCGGGCCACACGTCGACCTCGTGCTCGGCCCGCAGACGGTCAAGGGCCCGGCCGGGTAGCTGTCGGGTCACAAAGCAGCGGGCCATTGGCCCCGGATTCTGCCGCGCTTTGCCGCGCGATGCGCGCTAGGCGCTCTCGACGGCGGCGTCCGCGGCCCGGGACTCTGTCCGCGGTCGCAGGCGCGGCAGTCCGAACAGCGCCACGAAGCCACCGACGACGGCAAAGCCGGCCGCGACCACGAAGGCGAGCTGGAACCCGCTGGTCAGGGCGGCGTGAGCTGAGGCGCCCGTGCGCAGATCGCTGTTGGTCTGGCCGGTCGCGATCGCCGCCAGCACGGCCAGGCCGAGCGCGCCGCCGAACATCCGCGCCGTGTTGACGAGGCCCGAGGCCAGCCCCGCCTCAGCGGGTGCGACCCCGGCGACGGCGGCGATCGTGGCCGGGACGAACGACAGGCCGATGCCGATCGCCACCAGCAGGGAGGGGAGGAGAAGGTTGTTGAGGTAGCCGCCGTGCACGGGCACGCCGGCAAACAGGATCAGGCCGACCGCCTGCGCGGTCATGCCGGTGACCAAAAGCGGCTTGGTTCCAACCCGCTGCACGATGCGCGAGGCCACCGTCGACCCGATCACGATGCACAGAGTCATGGGCAGGAAGGCCAGGCCGGCGCGGATCGGCGAGTAACCCAGCACCTGCTGCAGGTACAGGGAGAGGAAGAACCACATGCCGAATGTCGCCCCGCCGACCAGCAGCACGACGACGTTGGCCGCGCTGAGCGCGCGTGAGCGGTAGATCCGCAGCGGCATCAGGGGGTGGGAGGCAAAGCGCCCCTCGATGAACAAGAACGCGGTCAGCAGCGCCACGCCGGCGGCGATCAGGGCCAGCGTGTCCGTCGAGCCCCAGCCGGTCTGGTCGGTGCGGACGATCCCCAGCACGAGCAGCGACAGACCAACCGTCGCCGCCAGCGCGCCGCTGAGGTCGAAGTTCCGAGCCCGGCTGCGGTCGCGGCCCTCAGCGATCATGCGCTGGGCCAAGAACGCGGCCACCAGGGCGATCGGCACGTTGATGAACAAGATCCAGCGCCAGCTGAGTGCGTCGGTGAGGATGCCGCCGAGCAGCACACCGGCGGCGCCGCCGGCACCGCCCATGGCGCCCCAGATGCCGACCGCCCGGTTGCGGGCCGGGCCGTCAGTGAAGGTCGTGGTGAGGATCGAGAGGGAGGCGGGGGCAATGATCGCGCCACCCAGGCCCTGCACGGCGCGGGCGGCGATCAGCAGCGTCTGGTCGTTGGCAAAGCCGCCGGCCAGCGAGGCCAGGCCGAACAAGATGAGACCAGAGACGAACACCCGGCGACGACCGAGCAGGTCAGCGGCGCGGCCGCCCAAGAGCAGGAACCCGGCGAACGTGACCGTGTAGGCATTCACGATCCACTGCAGATCGACCTCGGTGAAGTGCAGGCCGTTGCGGATCGCGGGCAGGGCCACGTTCACGACGGAGACGTCGAGGATGACCATGAACTGCGCCAGGCAGGCCAGGATCAGGGTCGCTCTGAGATGGGGGCGGGTTTCGGTCTCGGTCATCGGAGCTCGCTTTCGTACGACGACTATCGAACATAGCAACGCTCCCACCCGCCAACTCCGTGAGGTCGATCACGCTTCCGCGCCCCGGTGGTCAGCCTGCCGACGTCGGCGGGGTCGAGTCTGGCGGCGTCGTAACGACCGCCGACGGCGCGCGGGCGGCCGGGATTCAGCCCGTGCTGACGGGCAGCGAGGCGTAGCCGCGGAGGGTCGCGCTCGGACGGTGGCGCGGCTCGCCGTCGAGCGCGATGTCCGGGAATCGGGTCAGGAGGCGCGGGAACATGACCTGGCCCTCGAGCCGGGCCAACGCCGCGCCCAGGCAGTGGTGGATACCGGCGCCGAAGGACAGCGGGATGCCCTCGTCGCGGTCGAGCACCAGCGCGTTGGGGTCGGTGAACACATCGGGATCGCGGTTGGCCGCCCCGAGGATCGTGATGATCCGCTGGCCGGCGTGCAGAGGCGTGCCGCCGACCTCGATGTCGTCGACCGCGGTCCGGCCGTAGGTGATCTGGACCGGTGAGTCGTAGCGGAGCAGCTCCTCGACCGCCGCGCGCGACAGCTCGGGGGTGCGCCGCCAGCGGTCGACCTGCGCGGGATGCTCGAGCAGGGCAACGAGGCCGTTGGCCAGAAGCCCCGTGGTGGTCTCAAACCCGGCTCCCAGGATGAGCGCGGCCAGTCGCACGAGCTCCTCGTCGGTGGCGGTGTGCTCGTCCTCGGCTTCGGCGGCGACGAGGGCCGAGATGAGGTCATCCCTCGGGTCCGCGCGCCGGAGTTCGACCAGCTGCTGGAAGTAGTCGATGATCTTGGTCGCCGCCTCGTCCGCGCGGTCTACGGCGGGCGCGTTGAGGATCTCGAGCACCGCCGTCCACTCGTCGACCAGCGCCTTGAACTGCAGCCGCTCCTGGGCCGGCACTCCGAGGAGCTCTCCGATCACGGTGACCGGAAACGGAAACGCCACCGTCTCCACGAAGTCGCCGCTGTCCTCGAGTCGGTCCAGCAGCTCGTCGGCGATCTTCTCCACGGCGGGGCGCATGCCGGCGACGCGGCGATGCGTGAACACCGCCGCCACCAGCCCGCGCAGCCGGGTGTGGTCGGGCGGGTTGATCATCAGGATGCTCTCGAACATCAGCTTCAGCGCCGGCCGCTCCCGCCAGTCGGGGAAGCCCGACACGGTCAGCAGCCGGCCCGGGTTCTTGCGCAGGCGCGGCTCGCGCAGAAGGGCCGAGCACTGCCGATAGCCGGTGATGATCAGTGAGTCATCGGGACCGGCGACGGTCTCTCCGAGCGCCCGGATCCGCTCATAGACGGCGTACGGGTCGGCCTGGCCGGCGGCGCTGCCCAGCTCCCCCATCAGGGCGGCGGCCGCGCTGGGAGTGGGGGTGACGCTCATCGTGGCGGAGTCTTCCCGATGGCGATGGGGATTGGAAGAGCCGCGATTTATTGGTCAGCGGGGAAGGAACCCCGCGCGCGGGCGTCTTGGAGGTACTAGGTGTCGGGGATACGGCCCTGTCCGTACCACCAGGAGGCATTCATGTCGTCTCTCTCGTGCGCACTAGGTGCGGGGGCCACAGGCGCAGGTGATCTGTTCGGACTC
>DASXHG010000339.1:0-2863 GCA_036488625.1 Solirubrobacteraceae bacterium
CCCGCTCGAGGCGCGGCTCGAGGCGCTGTCCCGGCTCGAGTCCCAGCTCCAGGGCGTGGCCTGAGCCACCGCCCCCGGCTCTGAATAGACGATGGGTCTGCTCGACGTCCTGACCGGCAAGCGCAAGCTCGCCAAGCCCGCGCCCGACCGGCTGTTTGCCATGAGCACCGCGTATGTGTCTTTCGAGACCGACCTGGACCTGAAGACGCGCGGGGCGGCGGCGATCGTGTTCCAGTCGCTGGCCACCGCTGACTTCCGGGCCATCGTCACCGACATGGAGGAGGTCGTCCGGGCCACCGCCGGTGACAGCGGCGCCACAGTCGAGACTTCGGAGGACAGCTTTGGCTTCAGCTGGCTGATCATTCGCGCTCAAGAGTTTGATGACCTGGTCGTGGGCCTCAACGCGGTCAGCACGGAGCTTGAGGGGGGCGGCTACGGCGAGCGGCTGCTGTGCGCGGTGTTCGCCTTCGAGGACTCCCGCCGCCGCGCGGTGTACTGGATCTACAACTACAAGCGGGGCAGCTTTTACCCGTTCGTGCCCGCCGCGGGCGCGCAACAGCGCGACAACGAGCGCGAGCTGGTCCTCAAGGCCCAAATCGGCGCCGAGCTGCCGCTCGAGTCCGAGCTGCAGCGCTGGTTTCCCCTGTGGGGAATCCCGATCTGAGGTCCGCCGCCGGATCGGCCGCGCCGATCCTCCTCAACCGCCGCGCCGCCACCCGCCCGACCATCACCGGCGTCGAGCGCTGGACGGCGGAGATCATCCCGCGCTTGCGCGCGCTGGCCCCTGAGCGCTACGAGGTCGCCCAGCCCCGCCCGCGCCTGCGCCACCGGGGCCGCGCCCAGGCGTGGGAACAGCTGCTGCTTCCGGCGTTGGCCGCGCGCCGGCACGCGGCACTGATCTTCTCGCCCGCCAACCTCGCCCCCCTGGCCTGGCCGCGCAACGTGCTTGTCGTCCACGACGCGGCCGTCCTGCGCGAGCCCCGGGCCTACTCGGCGCGCTACCGCGCCTGGCATCGCCTGGTGGGGCTGGCCTGCGCGCGCCGCGCCCTGGGGGTGATCACCGTGTCTGAGTTCTCGCGCCGGGAGCTGATCGAGCTGGCCGGCCTTTCGCCCGAGCGCCTGACCGTGGTTCCCGGCGGCGTCAGCCCCGCCTTCGCGCCGCAACCGGCCACCGATATCGCCCGGGTCACCCGCCGGTACGGGCTGACGGACGGGTCCTATGTCCTCACGCTGGCCACCGAGGACCAGCGCAAGAATCTCGCCGCGCTCGGCGCCTGTGCCTCGGCCCTGCGCGAGCGCGGGATCGAGCTCGTCCGCGCCGGCGACGTGCGCCCCTACTTCGCCGGCGACCCGGACGCGCGGGCGATCCGCTCGCTGGGCTACGTCGATGACCGTGACCTGCCCGCGCTCTACGCCGGGGCCCGGGCGTTCGTTCTCCCGTCCCGCTACGAGGGCTTCGGCCTGACCTGCCTGGAGGCAATGGCCACGGGCACACCGGTCGTGGCCGCCGATCGCGCGGCCCTACCCGAGACCTGCGGCGATGCGGCGCTCCTGGTCGACCCCGACGATCAGGTCGCCCTTGCGCGCACCGTGATCGCCGCCGGCACCGAGCCGGAGCTGCGCCGGCGGCTGACCGAGGCCGGCCGCCGCCGCGCTGCCACCTTCACCTGGGAGCGAGCCGCTCGCGCCACCCACGAGCTGCTGCTCGAGCTCAGCCGGGAATGAGCCCGTCGCCCTGGAATGCCGTCTGGGCCTCGGCGAGCGAGATGTCGGCGGGCGGCAGGATGATGTTCGAGCCGGTCAACTCGTCGTCGGGCACCGGCGTCCCCTTCTCGCGGACGTAGTCCAGCAACTGCCCGAACACCTCATGGAAGCTCGCCTCATCGGCGGCCTCGCAGGCGCTCACCGCCTTGTTGTCCAGCTCATTGAGCCCGGACGCGTCCTCGTCGGGAAGCTCGTACTGCCCTTCGTTGGAGATCCGGACGATCATGAGCCCTGGCTGGGAGCGGCGCCCTCGGAGCTCGATGAGCCGGCTCCGAGCTCACCCGGGGTGCTTGAGCCCGAGCCCAGCTCGGCCTTCATCTTGGCCAGATCCGCATCGACCTCGCTGGTGGTGGAGAGCTGCTTGAGCTGGCGATCGATGTCATCGTCTCCGGAGCCGAGCGCGGTCAGGTCCTCAAACGTGCCCGCCTGCTCGAGCTCCTGGACGGCGTCGGCGCGCGCCTTCATGTTCTCGGTCTTGTCCAGCGCCCGCTGCATGGCCAGACCGACATCGGCCATCTCCTCACCCACCCCGGTGGCCGCCTCGGAGATGCGCACCTGGGCCTCGGCGGCGGAGTACTGGGCCTTGACGACCTCCTTCTTGGAGCGGAACTGCTCGATCTTGGTCCGCAGCTTCTGCTCGGAGGCCGTCATCTGTTCCTGCTGTTGCTCGAGCTGGGTGATCTGCGAGTCGAGCGACTGCAGCTCGGTCTGGGCGACGTTCTTGCGCTCGAGCGCGGTTCGGGCCAGCTCCTCATTGCCGGCCGCCAGCGCCTGCCGCGCCTGCGTGTCGAGCTTTACGACCTGCTGTTGGAGCTTCTCCTCCTGCAGCTGCAGGCGTTTCTTGGACGTGACGACGTCCGCGATCCCCTTCTTGACGTTCTGGAGCAGCTCGATCTGCTTCTGGTAGCTGTACTCGAGGGTTTCGCCGGGATCCTCGGCGCGATCGAGCAGTTTCGAAATCTTGGCTTTGACGACGGTGGACATGCGCCCGGAAAGGCCCGGCATCGCATCCTCCTTGGGCGGTGGCTGGACTGTCCTTGTCCAAGATACCGGGCGTCAAGCCCTAACCCCCCGGCCTGGACGACCGGGGGAACTACCG
>DASXHG010000341.1:0-2479 GCA_036488625.1 Solirubrobacteraceae bacterium
CCCCAACATCTCGAGCGTGCTGCACAAGATCAGCGAGATCTACGACAGGATCGCGTTCGCCGCGGTCGGCCGGTACAACGAGTACGAGGCGCTGCGCAAGGCCGGCGTCACCTACGCGGACGTGACCGGCTACCAGTTCGACCGCGGCGACGTCACCGCGCGCGGCCTGGCGAACTGGTACGCCCAGGCGCTCGGCGCGAACGCCAGCGAGCCCGCCGGCAAGCCGTACGAGGTGGAACTGGTGGTCGCCGAGGTCGGCGTGAAGCCGGACGGCGACCAGATCTACCGCATCTCCTGGGACGGCTCGGTCTCTGACGAGCCAGGCTTCGTCGCCTTCGGCGGCCAGGCGGACCAGGTGGCCGCCGCGCTCAAGGAGCGGTTCTCCGACGGCATGTCGCTCACCGAGGCCCTGGGAGCCGCGCTTGCCGCCCTGGCGGCGCCGGCGGCGGCGTCCGGTGCCAACTCGTCGAACGGGTCGTCGCAGCCCGAGCTGACAGCGGCCAACCTCGAGGTGGCGATCCTCGACCGGGCGCGGGCGCACCGCACCTTCCGCCGCCTGGTCGGCCCGCGCCTTGAGGAGCTCATCACCGAGTCCCGCGCCGCCGTGCCCGCGGAGACCACGGCCGACGAGGCGCAGGAGCCGCAGGAGCCGTCCTCCGACGACCCGCCCACCGGCCCGTCCTCCGACGACCCGCCCACCGGCCCGTCCTCAGCCTCAACGGGCGACGGCATCCCGAAGTAACCGCCGCGGCCGGGTCTGGGCGGCCCGCAATGGTACCGCCCAGGGCTCGGCCGGCCAGCGGGCTAAGGATTTGTGCGCGGGCGCGCTGGCGTGCACGTAGAGCGCCTTGCGGTTGGCCGGCGTGACCGGCGAGGCCTGCGCCGGGCCGGGCTGCGGCATCAGGTAGGTGGCCTTCTGCTGGTGCTCCGAGTACTGCCTGTCCGCGTTGTAGACATCGTTGAACTTCCAGATCATCCGCGCGAAGTTGGTCTGGCCATGCAGCAGCTGGCGGGCGATGATCCCGCCGGTCTTGGCGAGCGCCGCCACGCCCAGGTGCTTCCTGGCGAGCACCGACTGGGTCTTGACCAGCTCCTCGTAGAACCGCCGCAGCGGCAGCCTGGTCGGCAGCACGGCGTGCTGCACGTCGAACAGCCGGTAGTCGAGCGTGGTCAGGCGGCGGGACTCGGTGAGCCACGTCTCGGTGCCCGGGTAGGGAGTCTGCACGGTGATGTTGACGATCTCGGGGACGCTCATCGCCCAGTCGCGCACGAAGGCGAAGCGTGCCTCGTCCCAGTCAGGATCGGCGATGATGTTGATCGCCACGCTCAGCCCCATGGAGCGGGCTATCTCAAGCGCCTTGTTGTTGACCGTGGGGGTGCTGCGCTTGCGGAACTGGCGCAGGCCCTCCTCGTCGAGCGCCTCAAGGCCAAGGAACATGTAGTTGAGGCCGAGCCGCCGCCAGCGGCGGAACACCTCCTCGTTGCGGATGAGGACGTCGCAGCGGGTTTCCAGGTAGTACTGCTTGCGGATGCCGCGGCGTTCGAGTTGCCTGGCGATCTCGTCGCCTTCTTCCGCCTTGATGAAGGCGACGTCGTCGACGATGAACACGCCAGGCTCGGTGATGCGCGCCATGTCCTCGGCGGCCGCCTCGGGCGACAGCCGCCGGTAGCTGCGGCCGTAGAACGTCCAGGCGCTGCAGAACGAGCAGTCCCACGGGCAGCCCCTGGTGAACTCGATCGAGGCCGCCGGGTCCATTACCCCGATGAAGTACTTGCCGCGCCGCCCGCCCAGGTGCCGGGCGGGCAGGTGATCATCAAGGCTGTGCGCCATCCGGGGCGCGGGGCCCGCCCCCTCGGTGGTGACGGCGCCCGGCACCTCGGTCAGCGCCCGGTCCGGGGCCGCGGCGAGCAGCGCGGGGGCCGCGCTCTCGCCCTCGCCCTTCAGCACGACGTCGATGGCGCCGTCGGCGTGCGCGAGCACGTGCTCGGCCACGAACGACACGCTATGCCCGCCGCAGAAGACCAGGCAGGAGGGCAGCACTGACTTGACCCACTTGGCCAGGTCCACCACCTCCGGCACGTTGGCCAGGTAGTTGAGGCCGAATCCGACCGCCTCAGGCCGGAAATCAGTCACCGCGCGCCGCAGGTCCGCCTGGTCGTATACCTGCAAGTCGATCAGGCGGACATCGTGGCCGTCGGCCAGCAAGGCCGAGGCCACCCGCTCAAGTCCGAGTGGCTCAAGCCGCAAGAAGATCTCGGAGTACATCAGCGCGCTGGGATGCACCAGCAGAACGCGCATGAGGAGGGCCTCCCCCACCAGATGGGCCACAGCCGGCAAGGCGCCGCGGCCAGCGACAGACCCCAGATCCCGAGCCGTGAGGAGCACGCCGAGAGCGGGTCACCGTGGAGATATGCCCAGAGATGACTTCGTGCTATACAACTAATCCTGGTAGTTCTGGCGACTCGCGAATCGCCGCGC
>DASXHG010000357.1:0-8300 GCA_036488625.1 Solirubrobacteraceae bacterium
CTGGTTCTTCGCCGTGCCTCGGATCTGGGAGAAGCTGAAGGCCGGACTGGAGGCGATGCAGGCCGCCCAGCCCGAGGAGCAGCGGGCCCCGATCCAGGCCGCGATCGAGGCGGCGACCGAACGCGTCCGTCTCCGGCAGCGCGGACTGCCCGTGCCCGACGAGCTCGAGGCGGCGGTGGCCGAAGCCGACACGAACCTGTTCTCCAAGCTCCGCGAGATGCTCGGGCTCGATCAGGCCGTGGCCGTCAACGTGGGGGCCGCGCCGACCCCGGTGTCGGTGCTCGAGTTCTTCCACGCCATCGGAATCGAGCTGTCGGAGCTGTGGGGGATGTCCGAGACGTGCGGGATCGGCGCCTGCAACCGCCCGGGCCAGGTCCGGATCGGGACCGTCGGGCCGCCCTCACCTGGAGTCGAGCTGAAGCTGGCCGAGGACGGCGAGGTCCTGTGCCGGGGTGAATTCATGATGACCGGCTACCGCAACCAGCCCGAGCGCACGGCCGAGGCGCTCGACGCCGACGGCTGGCTGCATACGGGAGATATCGGGACGCTGGACGAGGACGGCTACCTGAGCATCGTCGATCGCAAGAAGGAGCTGATCATCAACGCGGCCGGCAAGAACATGTCCCCGGCCAACATCGAAGCGGCGCTGAAGACGGCGAGCCCGCTGATCGGCCAGGCGTGCTGCATCGGTGACGGGCGGTCCTACAACACGGCGCTGATCGTGCTCGACGCCGACTTCGCCCCCCAGTGGGCCACCCAGCACGACCTGAGCGGGAGCTCACTCGCCGAGCTGGCACCTCAGCCGGCCGTGATCGAGGCCGTTCAGGAGGGCATCGACCGCGCCAATGAGACCCTGGCCCGCGTCGAGCAGATCAAGCGCTTCACGATCATCTCCGGCGACTGGGAGCCCGGGGGCGACGAGCTGACGCCGACCATCAAGCTCAAGCGCAAGCCGATCGCCGCCAAGTACGCCGACCAGATCGAGGCCATGTACGCCGGGCGCTGAACGCCGCCCGGTCGTGGCGGTCTAGGCGTCGCCTGCGGCCTGCAGCGAGCGCCAGAGCAGCTCGACGGGGTGCTGGATGGGCAGCGGGCGGTCGAGCTCGCGGAGGTGGAGATCGAGCTGGGCGGCACAGCCGGGGTTGGCGGCGGCGATCAGCTGTGCGCCGGTCGCGATCAGGTTCTGGGCCTTGCGCCGGCCGAGCTCGGCGGCCGCCTCGGGCTGAACGAGGTTGTAGATCCCGGCCGATCCGCAGCAGACGTCCTTTTCCGTCGCCACCTCGACCAGCTCGAGCTCGGGGATCGACTCGAGCAGCGCACGGGGCTGGCGGCGAACGCCCTGGGCGTGGGCGAGATGACAGGCGTCGTGGTAGACGACGCATAGCGGCAGCGGCCCGCGGGGAGCACGCGGCTCGACTTCCCCCAGCAGCTCGTTGACGTCTCGCACCCGCGAGGAGAACTCGCGCGCCTCGGGCGTGCCGAGCAGCTCGCCGTATTCCTTCATGGCCGAGCCGCACCCGGCGGCGTTGACGACGATGTGGTCAAAGCCGCGCTCGCCGCCCGCCTTCGCGAAGGCGGCAATCGTGGCCTCGGCGTGCCGGACGGCCCCCGGTTCGGCACCACCGTGAAACTCGAGGGCTCCACAGCATTCGGGCTGGCGCGGGGCGATGACCTCAAAGCCCTCGGCGGCCAGGACGCCGATCGTGGCCCGGTGGACATCGGGGTAGAAGACGCGCTGGACGCACCCGAGCAGCAGCCCGACGCGACCTCGCGCTGGTCCGACCGCCGGGGTGTGGACGGCGAGCCGGTCGCCCCGCACCGCCCGTAGCGGAGCGCGGGGCGCGACCCGGGTCAGATCGGAGAAGGGCTTGGGCAGGCGCGCGGGCCCGAGCTTGTGGCTGGCGGCCAGCATCGGGATCAGCGCGCGCAGGCGCCCGGGGTGGGGGAGGGTCTGATAGAGCAGGCGCCGGAGCAGGCGCTCGCGGGGCGAACGGCGATGATGACGCTCGACCTGGGGGCGGACGCGTTCGATCAGGCGGTCGTACTGGACGCCGGACGGGCAGGCGGTGACGCAGGCCATACAGCCCAGACAGCGATCGAAGTGGGTGACCATCTCGTCGGAGAGCGTGGCCGCCTCGTTGAGGCCCTCGCTGATGAGGACGATGCGTCCCCGCGGCGAGTCGGCCTCGGCGCCCCACAGGACGTAGGTGGGGCACGTGTCAAGGCAGAAGCCGCAGTGCACGCAGTCATCGATCAGTTCCGTCTCGGGCGGCCGGTGGGTGTCGAACGCCGTCATCGGCCCGCGCCGGGTCTGAAGATCATGCGCATGTCTAGATGCCCCCCACAAACAGCCCGGGGTTGCAGGTCGTGGTGGGATCAAAGCGCCGCTTGACGCTTCGCATGAGGGCCAGCGCCGGTGCCTCGACCGTGCCCCAGGGATCGGACTCGGCCCGCAGCGCGTCGGGGGCGTCGAGCAAGACGCTGGGCGCGGGGCCCACGGCGCGCCGGAACTCGGCTACCGACTCCGGGGCGATCTCGACATAGCTGGTGCCGAGTCCCGCCCGGCCGACCAGCGTGCCCCCAGCGGCATCGGTCGCCCGCAGCACGCCGGCGAGCGCGGACGGCTTGTGGGCGACGCGAACCACGGCGCCGTGAGTCGAGCGCTGCCCGGCCCGCTGGCGCTCCCACAGGGCCTCGTCGGCGTCGGTCATGTCGACGTCGACGAGGGCCAGATCGTCGAGCAGCTTGGCCGCGCGACGGCCGCGCCGGGCGTGCTCGGGGCCCGCGCAGCGGGCGAGCAGGCCACCGCGACCGCCATGCCAGGCGACGTCGAGGGCCTCGAACTCCAGCGGAGCGCGAGCCAGGGCCAGCGCGGCGGCCGCGAGCGCGTTGGCGTCGGAGGTCGCCCCCAGGGCCGTCGTGTGCCCGTCGGGCAGCGGGTGCAGGCGCACGCTGACCGACAGGATCAGCCCCAGCGTCCCAAACGCGCCCGCGAACAGCTTGGCCAGGTCATAGCCGGCCACGTTCTTGATCACCTTGCTGCCCGACTTGGCCAGCGTGCCGTCGCTGAGGGCGACCGTGACGCCGAGGACGAGATCACGCGGAGCGCCGAAGCGGTGGCGCAGCGGCCCGGAGTCCGCCGTGGCCAGGATGCCGCCGATCGTGGCCGCTTGGTCGGCGCCGAGGGGCGGGTCCAGAGCGACCCGCTGGCCGGCGCCGGCAAACGTGTGCTGAGCCGCGGCCAGCGGGACGCCCGCCTGGAGCACGGCGGTGTGATCCCCGGCGTTGTGCTCCAGGATCTCGGTCAGCGCGCTCGTGCGGAGCTCGACCGCCGGCGTCCCGGTCGCGCGTCCCCAGCCGAGCTTGGTCCCCGCCCCGCGGATCCGCACCGAGCGTCCGTCCGCGCTGGCGCTGGCCAGCACCTCGGCGGCCTCGGCGAAGGTCTCGGGGGCGGTTTGGTTGATCGTCGCCATCTAGAAACGCTCGGCGATGCCCGCACGCTCCAGCGGATGCTCGCGGTAGGGCCCGGGAACCTCACCGCACAGCCGCGGGGTCGGCATGACCTTGCCGGGGTTGGCCAGCCCGTGGGGGTCAAACGCGCAGCGCAGCCGCTGGAAGGCCTCGAGGTCGGGCTCAGAGAACATCGAGGGCATATAGGCCTTCTTGTCGATCCCGACCCCGTGTTCCCCGGTGATCGAGCCGCCGGCATCGACGCAGGCTTTCACGATCAAGCCGGACAGCTCCTCCGCGCGCTCGGCCTCGCCCTCCCGGGTGTGGTCATAACAGACGAGTGGGTGCAGGTTGCCGTCTCCGGCGTGAAACACGTTGGCGACCCGCAGCTCGTGCTCGGCGGCCAGGCGGTCGATCTCGCGCAGCACCTCGGACAGGCGAGTGCGGGGGATGACGCCGTCCTGGACGTAATAGGCGGGGGCGATGCGTCCCATGGCGGCGAAGGCGGCCTTGCGGGTGCGCCAGATCAGATCTCGCTCCTGCTCGTCCTGGGCGACCCGGACGTCGAGCGCACCGGCGGCGCAGCACAGCTCCATGATCTGCTCCAGTCCGGAGATGCACTCCTCGCGCGGGCCGTCGAGCTCGACCAGCAGGGCAGCCCCGGCGTCACGGCGGTAGCCGGCTCCGGTGGCCTGCTCGGCGGCCTCGATCGAGAGCTTGTCCATCATCTCGATCGCCCCCGGGACGAGTCCGGCCTGCACGATGGCCGAGACGGCATCTCCGGCCGCGCCGGTGTCCTCAAAGAAGGCCAGCATCGTCCGCGTCGCCTCGGGCGCCGGCACGACGCGTAGCCAGACCTTGGTGGCCACGCCGAGCGTGCCCTCCGAACCGACGAACGCGCCCAGCAGGTCATAGCCGGGGTCGTCGCGGCGTAGGTTGACGACCGCGCCGTCGCTGAGCACGACCTCGAGACCGATCACGTAGTTGGTCGTGAAGCCGTACTTGAAACAGTGAGCGCCACCCGAGTTCTCAGCCACGTTGCCGCCGATCGAGCACACGATCTGGCTCGAGGGGTCCGGGGGATAGAAGTGGCTGGGAGCGACGGCCTTGGAGACGGCCAGGTTGGTCACCCCGGGCTCGACGACGACGACGCCATCGTCGAGGTCGACCTCGAGGATCCGGCGCAGGCGGGAGAGGACGATCAGCACCCCGTCCTGATGGGGCAGTGCGCCGCCCGAGAGGCCCGTGCCGGCGCCGCGCGCCACCCATGGCACCTGGGCCTCATAACACGCCCGGACCGCGGCCGCCACCTGTTCACCGTTGGCGGGCAGGACCGCGGCCAGCGGCGTCTGGCGGTAATGCAGGAGACCGTCAGAGCGGTAGGTGGCCAGCGCGTGCTCGTGGGTGAGCACATGCTCGCGGCCGCATATCCCCTGCAAGCGCTCTATGAGCTCGGCCGGACTGGACGCCATCGCCTCAGTATTGCCGATCACCAGCCGGCGCCAAACCGGTCGGGCCGAGCGGTGGAGGCCCCGCGAGCATGGCGCCCGCGGGGACCACGCGACGTGCACTCGAGCTAATGCACCTTGATGCTGACTGCGCGGCTGCTGGCCGTGAACCCGTGCAGGGTCGCGTTGAACAGGCTGTCGGAGGTGGGGAAGGTCCACTGGACCCGCACCTGACCGCTCTTGGCGAACTTGACGTGGAGGTCGTAGTAACCCCCGGCATGGTTGACCTTGAACGTGGTCAGGGTCTTCCACCCGGCGTGGGCGGCCTTGAACTGCAGACGGGCGCGCTGGAGGCCGAAACCGTCCAGGGCCGCGAACGGGGCCGGCCGTGCAGCGCCCCAGACCTCGACCGCCGACTTGTGCGAGAACGAGGTGTGGGGGAGATACAGCGGCATCCGGTAGGCGTAGAACGTCGCCTTCGGCGCGCCGTTGGCCTTCTCGAGCCCGCTGGCAAAGCCGGCGTACGGACCGGCGTTGGCCGGCGGGTCGGTGAGCAGATATTGCATGTAGGACTTGATCCGGCGGTTCTTGTAGCTGATGTACTCGGCCCAGTTGATGTAGGAGGCCGCGGTGTTGGGGGAGACGTAGGGCGCGTGCGACGGCGGGTGGGTGATGTAGCCGTACTCCGTGTTGTAGATGGCGAAGTGCGGGTGCCCGCCGTAGGTCCCGGTCAACCGGTCAAGCTCACGGCCGAACTTGCCCAGGGCCGGGAAGGCGGCGAAGTTGGGGTCGTTGAGCCCGTCGCGAACGGGAGAGCCGTGATCGGCATAGGGATGGTCCGACACGCCGCTGGCGTTGAACAGAGCGGGGTTGTGAGCGCGGAAGCTGCGCGCCGCGGCCGCGGTCGTCGGGCAGCCCACCGCTCGGGCGGCGCCGCCACGCAGCGGCCGGTCGTTGGTGCCCACGCAGTACAGCGTGCGCAGGAACAGCAACGGCTTGGTCTGGCCGTAGTTGCCGGGCAGCCCCTGCGGGGCCTTGTTCCAGGGCCGGTGGAAGGTGTTGCCGCGGGCGGCGAACTCGCCCCAGATGATGGTCTGGTGCTTGTGGTACTGCTGCAGCGCCTTCCAGCCGGCGTTGAGCAGGCCGCGGAACATCATCGGCGCGACCGAGATGCGCGACCCATCGACGGCCTGGGGGCCGAGGTCCTCACCGAAGTTGGGCTCGTTGTAGATGGCCCAGAACTTGACCGCCGGGAGCTTGCCGCCACCGGTCTTGGGAGTGAAGCTGCCGTTGTAGCGCTTGCCGATGGCCGACACGAACTGGCCGTAGGCGGCCGCGTTCGGCTTCCACGCGAAGTTGACGTTCCTGCCCTGCTTGGGAACGCCCTTGCCCTCGGCCCACAGCGGCGCGCCGCCGGAGACGGTCAGATCGACGTTGACGTGGTTGGCGGTGGCGGCCCGGACGAGGTTGTCCAGCCCGGTCCAGTTGCCGGACGGGTAAGCGTTGGGATCGGAGGCGTTGAAGCCGTTGGGCTTGTGGCTGCTCTCGGCGTTGGGAGCGATCGCCGCCCATTCCACGATCACGCGCACCGTGTTGGCACCGATGGAACGGAAGTTCTTGAAGGCGCCAGCCGGGTTAGAGAAGGCGGAGCCGTCCTGGATGATGGACAGCTGACTGGAGTTCGCCGACGCGCTCGCCGGCAGGACCGCGGCCCCGGTCAGGCCGAGCCCGCCGACCAGCGACATCAGCGTCGCCCGGCGTAGAAACGATCGATGCGTGAATTTGGGCATAGTCCGAAAACAGCTCCCGAGATTCGAAGTTGCGGCGCCGCCCGCGGTTGAGGTCGATGGGGCGGCTTGATCGGCGTCCGGCCCGATCCAGGCTCGCTGCAGCCTAGTGCAGGGTGATGTCGACGGTCCGGCTGAACACCGTCGGCCCGTGCGGGTAGGCCCACGAGAGCCGGACTCGACCGCTGCCCGAGAAGTGCTGCTGGAGGTCGAAGTAGCCGTGGGGGCCGGTAAGGAGAACCGTCTTCACGGTCTTGAACGAGCCGCCCGAGGCGGGGGCGAACTGGATCTTCACGTGCTGGCGGCGATGGCTGGTCTGCTGCGCGTCGTGGGACGGTCGCACGCAGCCCCAAACCTCGAGCGCGTCGCCCTTGGCGCCCGAGGTCCGGGGCAGGTAGAGCGGCATTCGGAAGGCCGCGTAGCCCGGCTTCTCACTCCCATTTGGGAAGCGCAGCCCGGTGGCGAAGTTACCGGCCGTGGAATCAGTCATCAGGAACTGGTCGTAGCTGCGCAGACGTGGGTTGAGCCAGGTGATGTATTCCGACCAGTTCAGATACAGGGCCGCCTTGGCCGGACTGACCGTGCCGGCCTCGGTGTCGGGCGGAGTCGTCTGGTAGCCGTACTCGGTTGACCAGATCGGGAACTTCGCGCTCGACCCGTACGCGTGCTGCAGGCGGTCCAGCGCCGTCTCCAGCCCGCCGATGCCGGCTAGCTCGGCGTAGTCGGGCTCGTGTGGCGTCGGCTCGTTGGGCGGCAGTCCCTGGGTATAGGGGTGATCGGCAAAACCGGAGGCGTGGAACAGGCCGGGGTGCGCGGCGACGAAGGCCGACGCGTTCGGCTTTCCCGGACACCCGCGCTGCTGAGCGGCGCTGCCCTTCAGCGGCTGATAGGACGCATCGACGCAGTACACGGCGCGCAGGAAGCGCAGCGGCGCCATGGCCCCGAACAGGCCGGGCGCGCCGGGGAAGGTGGCCCCTGCGGGGTCGATCTCTCCGATCAGGATCTGGTCACCGCCGTGACCGGTGGCGTGCAGCGCGCGCCACGACGCGTCGACGATGTCGCGATACAGGGTGCCTGACACCTCGATCTGGGTGTGAGGGATCACCTCTGGAGCGAGCTCGATCCCCAGGTTGGGCTCGTTCCACACCGACCACGAGCTGACGCGCGGCAGCGGGCTGCTCGCCCCCGCGGGGGTGTAGTGGCCGCTGTAGCGCCTGCCCACCGCGGTCACCCACTGGCCGAGCTCGGCGTCGTTTGGGCGCCAATAGGGGTGGGCGGCCCGATCGGGCGCGCCCTTGCCCTCGGCCCAGTTGGGTGGCGGGGCGACGACATCGAGGTTGACCCCCATGCCGCGCGCCTTGGCATCGCGGATGATCGCGTCGTAATTGGCCCATCCGGTGGCGGGGTATGCCGCCGGGTCGGTGGCGTCGAAGTGCGGCCGGGTGAAGGCGCCGGCGTCGGGGGCGATGTCGGCCCAGTGCATGTACAGGTGCACGGTGTCGACGCCGAGCGACTTGAGCTCATCGAGCGACCCGGCCGGGTTGGCGGCCAGCTGGACGTTGGACGGGGTGAACATCGACGAGGGTCCGGGTCGGCCGGTGTTAGACGGCGCCGC
>DASXHG010000360.1:0-3285 GCA_036488625.1 Solirubrobacteraceae bacterium
CACCCTGAGCGAACCCGTGCGCCCTGGCAGAAGCGCGATCCCAGACCGTGCGTGCTCGGGTCCCGGCAGACGAGGTCGTTTCTGGCATCGACGCGCGGCGTGCGCATACCGGGATTTCTGGGCGACGCTGCCAATCAGTGAGCGGCGCGGGTCGCCGAAATCGGGCGCTGGGTGGCGGATTTGGCTTGCGTCGTTCTGTTCGGCTCATCGGCTTGCTATGACACCCCCTATCTCGGACCACGTGTCATTCAGCGATCGAGCGCGAAAGGCTTGCGGAACGTGTTATTGCGGCCTCGTCGTCACGAGCTTTGCCGCGGAGGCTCGATGACATGTAGGCGGGCCACCACGGTCGCGATGAGTTCACGGCGTCCGTGGCGTCAGTAGTTCTATGCCGTACGCAGAGGTCAACGGGTTGCACCTCTACTACGAGGAGCACGGCGAGGGGCCGCCGCTGGTGCTCCTCCACGGCGGTCTGATGACCATCGAGCTGAACTTCGGCGTCGCCTTGCCGGCGCTTGCCGGGCATCATCGGGTGATCGCCGTCGAGCTTCAGGGTCACGGTCGTACCGCCGACGTCGACCGTCCTCCGACCTTCCCTGATTTCGCCGCCGATGTGATCGCCTTGCTCGACCACCTGGGGGTCGAGCGGGCCGATGTGGTCGGCTTCAGCGTCGGCGGGCTCACTGGCTACGAGCTGGTGATCTCGTACCCGGACCGCGTCCGCCGGGCTGTCGTGGCCTCGGCCGACCACCGCAACGATCGTGCCGGCGAGGCAGACCCGGCCCGGCTGCCGACGCCGGATGACTTCGAGGCGATGCGCGACGCCTACGTCGTGACGGCGCCCGACCCCAGCGCGTTCGACGCCGTCGCTCAGAAGACGAGTGGACTGGTGCAGTCGTTCACGGGCTGGACCGACGACCAGCTACGAGATGTCCAGGTACCGGTGCTGATCCTGGTCGGCGACACCGACTTCATCCACGTCGAGAACTCCGCCGAGGCGATGCGTCTCCTGCCGCAGGGCCAGCTCGCCGTGCTGCCGGGCACCACGCACATGGATCTCACCCGCAGCACCCTGCTGGCGCCTGTGATCGAGGCGTTCCTCGCTTGACACAACACCGGGCGGATCGCCACTCACGGCGCCAGGACGGCGAGCGATGAAGCGGGCGGCGGAGTTGTTCGCCATCGACGAGTGGGGATCGGATTCGCGCTTCGTCGAGAAGGCGTGGACGAGCCGCAGCGAGCCGGAGTCGGCCTTCATCTCGGTCGCGGTCAGCCGCTGGCACATCGTCGTCACCACCCGGCGCGACGTCACGCAGCTCACCGTCCGCGGCCCCGAGACGACGGCGACGGTCACCCCGATCCCCGCCGATGCCGAGTTCTTCGGAATCGTGTTCCGTCTCGGGACGTTCATGCCGGCCATGCCGCTTGCGGGCCTGGTCGACCGAGCGGTGACGCTGCCCGCCGCGACGCCCGACTCGGTCTGGTTTGAGGGGTCCCGCTGGGAGATCCCGACGCCCGGGAACGCCGACGTGTTCGTCAATCGTCTGGTCCTCCAAGGCCTGATCCTGCGTGACCCGGTCGTCGCCGAGCCGCTTCAAGACGATGTCGACGGCCAGTCCCAACGGACCCTTCAGCGCCGCGTGGCCCGAGCAACGGGCCTCACCCGCAGCACGATCACGCAGATCGCCCGAGCCGAGAAGGCCGTCGAGGCGCTCGGTAAGGGCCTGTCGCCTCAAGACGCGGCCTTCCTGCTCGGCTACGCCGACCAGGCCCACCTCACCCGGTCACTGAGGCGATTCATCGGGCAGACCCCCGCCCAAGTCAACCGGGGCCGCCATTGGTCGATCGACACCCCCGTTGACCCTCGCTCGTCTGGCGATCCGTAGTTGTCGTTTTCGTTCAAGACACCGATTCGGCCCGTCCCGTAGCCTGCCACAAAGACCGCATGAGTCTCGGCGATACGGCTCGCCACCACCAGACAGGAGGCCGGAGTGTCTGCATCAGTGCTCTACATGTCGATGTCCCTCGACGGGTACATCGCGGGTCCGAATGACGGACCGGGCAACCCCGGCGGCGACGGCTTCGGCCGGCTGCACGAGTGGTACGGCGACTCCCAGCCGTCCGGGGACGGGCCATCCAAGGCGTCCGCGGAGTTCCTCGACGAGATGAACGCGACCGGTGCGGTCCTGGCGGGCCGGCGTACCGCAGAGCAGGTCGATCACTACAACGGCCATCATCACGGCGTGCCGATCGTGGTAGTCAGCCACCGGCCGGCGCCTCCCTCGGTGGCCAACTATCCGTCGGTGACGTATGTGGCCGACGGTATCGTCGGCGCGATGGCCCAGGCGAAAGCCGCCGCCGGGGACCGGAACGTAATCGTGCACGGCGCGTATACGGCACAGCGGGCGCTCGAGGCCGGCGTGCTGGACGAGTTGCAGATCCACCAGATCCCGGTGCTACTGGGCCAGGGGCTCCGGATGTTCGACGTCTTGCCGTCGCCCATCGAGCTGGACGTAGCCCGGGTGATCGACACACCGGAGGCCACCCACATCCGCTACCGCGTCCGTCGCTGACCCGGGCGGCTTGCCATCCACTCACCCCGATCCACACGAGCCATGAACGAAGATCTCAGGCTGCTCCTCCCCGCGGGCGGCGCCCGTCGCCCCGGCGCGGCGACCGATCAACGCTTACCCGGAGCGCGACGGCGACCCACAACCGTGGAACCCGAGCGGGTGGCCGCTGGCAATGGGAGCGCACAGTCGTGCCGGACCCGGTCGTCGGCTGGGACGCACGACCCCGTGAATGGCGGGCGACTGGTACCCGACCGAAAATGCTCCAGACTCCGGTCTCAGCGGCCAGATCGCCTCAGCACAGAACGCCGGGGTCGCCAGTCATCCGGGCCGCCCGTCGCCCGCGCCGGATTCGGCGTTCCGCTCGCACGTACGGTACAGAAGTGCACTACGGTCCGTGACCATCGCTGACATGCGCCCACCGTGCTCGTAGCCGATATGGACGGCGATCTTGGTGGTCCCAGCGGCCGCTTGGGCCGTGCTTAACAGCCATAACATGCAAGCGCCAGCCGCAGGTCACCGCATACCGCCATCCGGCCGCCAGCGCCGCCTGGCCCGCTGCAGCGAAAGTAGCCCCGGCCAGGGAGTCTCAGCGGCCTCGCGCCCACTGCGCGATGATCGCCGCGAGGCCGGGCTCGTCCTTTACCCAGGTGAAGTGTGCTCCGGGTCTGGCCGTGCCCCGGGAGGCCGCGTAGTTCCGGCGGGTCACGCGAGC
>DASXHG010000363.1:0-2462 GCA_036488625.1 Solirubrobacteraceae bacterium
ACGTCGCACCCCTCAATGTCGATCCGGGCCCCGTTGGGGAGGAAGTCCTGAAACCGGCCGGGGCCGGCGAAGGTGGCCCGCACCCGCCAGCGCACGGCCGCCCGCCCCCGTGAACTGGTGACATCCAGGATCTCAAAGCGAAAGTCGGGAAAGGCCGCAAACAGCTCCCCGAAGTAGGCCCGGATTCCGTCCGGCGCGACCAGCTCCCGGGCGCCGACAAAACGATCGATCGATCCCGGCGCCCAGCAGGCGACGGCCGCATCGAGATCATGGGCGGAGAGCGCGGCGAAGTAGCGCTTGGCGATTTCGGCCGAGCTGGCCATGAAGTGCTGGCAGTTTACGCGGGCGCAGCGGCGGCATCGGGAGGGGGCGAATAAGGTCTGGCCCGATGGCGCGCACGAAAGAGCTTGGCCGCGGCGAACGGGTCATCCCAGGGCTGTGGCGGCTGCGGCTGCCGCTCCCCTTCCCCGGGGTGCCTCACGGGAACGCCTGGGCGATCGCCGCCGGCGACGGCGTGGTCATGATCGACACCGGTATGCACGAGCCGGGCTCGATGGCCCAGCTGGAGCGGGCTATGGACCAGGTCAACCTCCGCCCCGAGCTCGTCCGGCTGCTGGCCTGCACGCATGCGCACAGCGACCACTGGGGTCAGGCCGGTCCGATCGTCGATCGCGCGGGCTGCGAGTTCCTGATCCACCCCAAGTACGACCTGATGCTCAAGGAGGGTCCCGAGCAGGCCCGCGCCCGCCGCCTCGAGGTGGCGCGCCAGAGCGGCGTCTCGGAGGCAGGCATCGCCGCTTACATGGAGCGGGTCAAGGACCTACCGAGCGGAGTGGCGCGCGTGGTCAAGCCCGACCGCGAGCTCGTTCCGGGGGTGACGATCGACACCGACCTGGGCAGCTGGTCGGTGCACGAAACCCCCGGCCACACTCCGTCCCACGTCTGCCTGTTTGAAGCCGAACGCCGTCTGCTGATCTCCGGCGACCACGTGCTGGGCCGGATCTCCCTGTTCTTTGATTTCGGCTACAGCCATGACCCGGTGGCGGAGTTCCTGTCCTCACTGGACAAGGTCGACCGGCTCGACGCCCGCCTCGCCCTGTCGGGGCACGGCAAGCCCTTCGTCGACGTCCACGGTCACATCGAGGGCAACCGCAAGCTGGTCGCCGAGCGAATCCAGGCCACGCTGGACGCCCTGGGCACCGAGCCCCAGACCGCGCTCGACATCGCCCCCTCCATCTACGGGGAGCCGATCGGCTTTCACAACGGCAACTGGCTGCTGACCCAGACCCTGTGTTACCTGCACCACCTCGAGCTGCAGGGCCAGGTCCGGCGCGAGGACGACAACGGGACCGAGCGCTGGCGCGCGGCCTGACGCCGCCCACGAAGCCGTGTCGCGACCAACGTTGACACAGGCGTGTCAACGTTGGTACCGTTCCGTGATGCGCATAGATGAGATCCTCGCCCAGGCCGAAGAGCCGGTCTTCTCGTTCGAGTTCTTTCCTCCCAAGACCGATGACGGCGAGCGTGTCCTGGGGGCTGCGCTCGAGTCGCTGCGGCAGTTCGAGCCCGACTTCGTGTCGGTCACCTACGGGGCGGGCGGCTCGACCCGCGACCGCACCGTCAAGCTGACCAAGTGGATCAAGCAGGAGCTCGGGATCGAGGCCATGGCCCACCTGACCTGTGTCGGCGCCTCGCGAGCCGATCTCGAGAAGGTGCTGACCGAGATCGAGGCGGCCGGAGTCGAGAACGTCCTGGCACTGCGCGGCGATCCACCGCGCGGCGAGACCGAGTGGACGCCGCATCCCGAGGGCCTGCGCTACTCGACCGAGCTGGTCGAGTTCATCCGCAGCCGGCATCAGTTCGCGGTCGGCGCGGCCTGTTTCCCCGAGGTCCATGCCGAGGCCCAGGACATGGCCAGCGACATCGCCTTTCTCAAGCGCAAGGTCGAGGCCGGGGCGTCGTTTCTGATCACCAACCTGTTCTTCGATAACGAGCTCTACTTCCGCTTCGTCGACGAGGCGCGGGCCGCCGGCATCGAGGTCCCGATCGTCCCCGGGATCATGCCCATCACCAACGCCGCACAGATCAAGACGATCACCGGCATGTGCGGGGCCAGCCTCCCGGCCGAGCTGCTGTCCCAGCTCGAGCTCCGAGCCGGCAACGGCGACGCGGTGCTCGAGCTCGGCGTCTCCTACGCGACGCTGCAGTGCGCCGAGCTGCTGGCCCGCGGCGCCCCGGGCATCCACTTCTACACCCTGAACCGCTCCCCGGCCACGCGGGCCATCCTGTCGGCGCTGAAGCTGCTGCGACCGTGGGTGGCGCGCGACGTGGTCCGGACCGCGGCCTGACCCTGCACGACGCGGCGCGGACCGCGGCCTGACCCCGCGCGCCGCCTGGCCCGGTCCCCCTAGGGCCGGGAGGGCGGCGTTATCTCCAGGCCCTGGGCGACCATCGGCCGCCCG
>DASXHG010000364.1:0-4486 GCA_036488625.1 Solirubrobacteraceae bacterium
GGTCCGGACGCCCTCGGCGTGACCAAGCGGGCCCACGACTGGAGCTACGGCCGTGAGGGATTCCCGCTCTATTGCACGCACTGCTCGTTCATGAATGAATCGCTGCCGATCCGCTGGATCGGCTATCCGCTGTATCCGAGCGATCCGCCGGACGATTTCGGCCGCGACCCGTGCACGTGGTACTGGTACAAGGACCCGGCCGACATCCCGGAGCGCCATTGGGGGCGCCACGGACTCAAGCGCGAAGGCGCCCCGGGCGATCGTGCCTGAGGCCACCCCGGCCGGGCAGCGGGTGATCGTGACCGGCGCGACCGGCGGTATCGGCCGCGCGATCGTCGGCGCGCTGGGCCTGAGCGGCTGCGTCGTCGCGGCCTGCGACGTGCCGGGCGCTCCGCTTACGGACGTCGCCGGCGCCGCGGTCACGGCCGAGTTCGACGTGCGTGACCGGGCGGCTGTCGCAGCGGGCGTCGCCGAGGCGGTGACGGCTCTCGGTGGGTGCGACGCGGTGATCGCGAACGCCGGGATCGTCGACACCATCCACCGCGCCGAGCGATTCCCCGACGAGGACTGGCGCAGAGATCTCGAGACGAATCTGTTCGGGGCCTTCTACGTCGCCCAGGCCGCATTCGCCGCGCTCGCGGCCTCGGGCGATGGCCGCGTCGTGGTGATCTCCTCGGTCGCGGCGGAGATCGGCATCCCCGGGCAGGTGGCCTATGGCGCCTCGAAGGCCGGGGTGGTGGGCATGGCTCGCACGCTCGCCGCCGAGTGGGCCCCACGCGGGATCCGCTGCAACGTCGTGATGCCCGGGCTGATCGCCACTCCCAAGGTGCTGGCCATGCCTCCGCGGCTGAAGGACGCGCTCGCGGCCACGATCCCGCTGCGGCGCTTCGGTGCGCCCGAGGAGCTCGCTGGGGTGATCAGCTTCCTGCTCTCACCGGCCGCCGCCTACCTCACCGGCGCGGTGCTGCGGGTGGACGGCGGCCTGGGCTTGTCGGTATCCGCCTTGACGGGTTGATCCGGGCATCACGCACCGTTCGGTGCGGATCTCCGAGGTCAAATCGGCGATGCCGGCGTCCCGAGTTACGAGTCGCGCGAGAGTTTTGCCTCGGGAATGCTGGGCTCGAAGAGCTCGATCGGGTTGCCCGCTGGGTCCTGAACGAGGATTTGCTTGCCGCCGACGCCGGTAACGATGTCATTGCGGAACCGGGCACCGTGCTCGCGGAGCTTGGCCACCGTCGCTTCGATGTCGGCGACCTCGAGCTGAAAGCGATTCCAACCGCCCGGCGTGGGGATCGTCCCGTCGGGCATCGCCTGCCCACCGCCCGGGCCACCGCTGGGCGCGCTCAGGACGAGTCTGAGGTCACCACGCGAGAGCATCGCGAAGCTGGGAGCGGGGTGCATCTCCTCGTGGAAGTCCAACTCATTGCAGTAGAAGCCGATCGCGGCGTCGACGTCGTCGACGATGTAGCGGACGCTGACTTTGGCCATGCCCTCTCCTCGGGTTGGTTCCCGTAGAACGTATCCCAACCACGATCAATCCCCGCAGCGATCGGCGACGGCGTCCGGTCTGGTCACGGCAGGATTAGGACTACCGTTTCGGGCATGATCACGGGCGCCCACGCGATCGTTTTCACGGCGGACCCCGACGCCGTCCGCGCCTTCTTTCGTGACGTGCTCGAACTGCCGTGGGTCGATGCTGGTGACGGGTGGCTCATATTCGCTCTCCCGTCGGCCGAACTCGCTGCTCACCCGGGTTCCAGCACCCGCCAGGAGCTCTATCTCATGTGCGACGACATCCGGGTCACCGTCGAGGAGCTGCGGGCCAAGGGCGTCCGGTTCACCCGTCCCGTCTCCGACGCGGGTTGGGGCTTGGTCACGGCGCTCGAGTTGCCCGGGGGTGGCGAGCTCGCGCTGTATGAGCCTCGCCATCCGAGGCCGGCCGAAGCGACGTAACCGACGGTCTTGCCAGGCGGTACACCGTTCCGGGAGCCATCTACGTCCGCGTACTGTCAGCGGTCGACGGTCGGTCGGGCAGTTGCATCGCCCACCAGTCGAGCGGGACGATCCGCAGCGCGAGTTGGAACGAGCCTCGATCGAGCGATTCGGCAAGCTGGGCAATGGCTACGAGGTTGTCGCGCAGCCACTCGTCCTCGACCGGCCCCATGGCCTGAGTCGCCGGGCTCACGCGGCTCAGCCGCGGGCGGCCCAGGTGCTCCTCGAGCGGCTCGGACTCGTCGAGCACGCTGCCCCACCAGTACAGCCGGCTGTAGAGCTCGACGTGGCGATCGATGATCTCCGCGTACGTGCCCGAGCTGACCATTACGTCGGCCCAGCGTCCGAGTAGGTCCTGGCTGTGATCGAGCAGCCGGCCGATGAGGCGGTGAAGCTGCTCGCGGCGGTCTGCGCTGGCGAGCATTTCGTCCATCGCCGCGGCGAGACGTGGCGTGTCGTGAGCGACTTCGGAGCCGGCCGCGAGCGCCGCGTCCCCGAGCTCGCCGTCCGGAACGAGACCGGCGAGCTCGAGCAAACCGGTCCATACAAGGCGAGCCCCGCGGACGAACTGGAACAGGGCGTACTGCGCGAGCACGGCCCAGCGCTGGCGCTGGCGCCGCTCGAGCAGTTCATTGAGCACCGCCGCGGTCACCGCGACGACGATCAGGCTCGCAACGAGGCTCGTGAGGAGCGTGTGACGGACCCAGAACCCGTCGTTGGCAAGGTCCCAGGCAACCGCCGCGCAAAGGCCGAGCACGCTGAGGCCGCCGATGATCCGCGTCGCGCGAACGTAGGTCCGAAGCGAGTCGGTACGCCGCGGACCGACGGTCTGACGAGCCATCCCCTACCGCGTCGAGGCGGCGTTGTGCGTGGCCGCGACCGCCAGCACATCGGCTCGTTCATTGAGTGCGTGGCCGATGTGCCCCTTGACCCAGTGCCAGCGAACCTGCTCGTGGCCTGACGCTGCGGCGTCGAGCTGTACCCAGATCTCCTTGTTCTTGACCGGCTGGCCCGCGGCCGTCTTCCAGCCTTTGCGCTTCCAGCCGGCCATCCAGGCCGTCATGCCGTCATGCAGATAGCGGGAGTCGGTCACGATGCAGGCTCGAGACCCCGACGGCAGCGCCCGCAGTCCCTCCAGGGCCGCGGTCATCTCCATGATGTTGTTGGTGGTGTCAGGCAGGCCGCCGCTGCGCTCCTCGACAATCCCGTCCTCCCAGCAGAGCAGCGCAGCCCAACCGCCGGGGCCGGGATTGCGCTGGCACGCGCCATCGGTCCAGACGAGCACCTCGCCCGGGGCGGCTTCGGGGAGGTGGCCGGGCAGTGACCTGGACCGCCGACGCGGGCTACGGGAGGCCATGGATCGAATTCAATCAGCCCCGCCCCCGGAAGCCCGTCCGCCCCAGCACTCCGGCCTTACGCGCCTGCCCGCGTGCGCACCAGGCGTCCCGCGTGACGACTGGGGTAAACACTGGCGCGACCGCCGGCTCGCGCTGGCATGGTGGCCTGAATTCGTGCGCCATAAGCCTGAACTCAAAAGCGCCGATCCAGGTATCGGCGAGCCAGGGTCCGGGGCCTCCGTGGCCTCGACTGGCCCGATGCCGCCGAGCGACGAGTATCGCCCTGATCCGAACCGCTGGATGGCGCTCGCTGTGTGCCTCGCCGCCGGGTTCATGACCCTGCTCGACGTCTCGATCGTCAACGTCGCGCTGCCGAGCATCGATCGAGGGCTGCACGCGCAGCCGAATGAGCTCGAATGGATCGTCGCCGGCTACGCCCTCTCGCTGGGGCTGCTGCTAGTACCGGCGGGGCGCTTCGGCGACGCTCACGGCCGGCGCCCGGTGTTCATGGTCGGCGTGGCCCTGTTCGTGGTCGCAAGCGCGGCCTGCGCGCTGGCGCCGTCGGCGCCCTGGCTGGTGTTCATGCGACTCGTCCAGGGGTTCGCCGGAGGTCTCATCAGCCCGCAGATCTCGGGCCTTATCCAGAGCTTGTTCCGCGGCGAGGAGCGCGGCAGGGCGTTCGGCTACTTCGGCTCGACCATCGGCGTGTCGACCGCGGTCGGCCCGCTCACCGGCGGCGCGCTGATCGCGTTGTTCGGCGTCCACGAGGGCTGGCGGGCGGTGTTCTTCGTCAACCTCCCGATCGGCGTAGCGATCCTGCTCCTCGCCCGCCGCTACCTGCCGGCGCCGACCGCGGCCGAGCGCCGGCCCCAGGCGCTCGATCCGCTCGGCGTCGTGCTCCTGGGCGCGGCGGTTCTGTGCATCCTCGTGCCGTTCATCGAGCAGCGCACGTGGCACAGCCCGCTGCGCCTCGCACTGTTTCCGCTGGGCGCCGTGCTACTCGGCGTGTGGGTCCTGCACGAGCGCCGCTACGGCCGCACCCGCGAGCCGCTCGTGTCGCTCGACCTGTTCCGGATCCGCTCGTACGTGCTCGGCGCCCCCGTCGGCCTCATGTACTTCGCGGGCTTCGTCGCGATGTTCTTCATCCTCACCCAGTA
>DASXHG010000395.1:0-2108 GCA_036488625.1 Solirubrobacteraceae bacterium
GCGAGCAGTGCATCCCGGGTCTGGCCCTGACGCCTGGCCAGGGTCTCCATCTCGCGCAGCTCCTCGAACGGGTCGATCCGGACCTGTGAGTCGGTCCCGATCGCGATCCGCACCCCGGCCTCGCGGTAGCGCGGCCCGGGGAAGATCCCATCGCCCAGATTGCCCTCGGTCGTGGGGCAGGTGACGACGATCGAGTTGGACTCGGCCAACAGCGAGATATCGCGGTCAGAGACGTGAATCCCGTGCACGACGCTGGTCCTCGGGCTCAGGTAGCCGCAATCGGCCAGTAGCTCGACCGGCGAGCACCCGTGCTCAGACCAGCACTCGTCGAGCTCGCGGACCTGCTCGGAGGCGTGGACGTGGCGGACCAGATCGTGCTCCTGGGCGTATCTGGCCACGGCCTCGATCCACTCGGCCGGTACCGCCCGGACGCTGTGGACGGCGACCCCGACGGCCACGCCGGGCTGGTCCTGCGCCCAGGCCCGGAGGTCGTCCAGTCGCTTAAGGAAGACGTCGACGTCGGGATCGACGAACCGCCGTTGGCCCTCGGCCAGCTCGACCTGGAAGCCACCGCGGGCGTAGGCGGCAGGGAGCAGGACGATCTCGAGACCGGCGCCGACGGCGGCCCGGGCCAGAGCGATGGCCATCGCGTTCGGGTCGGGATACGGAGTGCCGTCGGGCTGGTGGACGACGTAGTGAAACTCCCCCACCGCCCGGTACCCGGCCGCCGCCATGGCCCGGTAGGCGCGGGCCCCGACGGCGCCCATCGACTCCGGGTCGTGCCGCGCGGCCAGCCGGTACATCTCCGTCCGCCAGCTCCAGAAGTCATCGCCGGCCCCGGGCCCGCCCACGCGCTCACCGATCCCTCGCAGGTCGATCTGGAAGGCGTGGCTGTGGGCGTTGGCCATCGCCGGTATGCGGGCGGTTCTCATCGCGTGCTGATCCGGGCCGCGGCCTCGGCGTCGCGGACGAACACCGGCTCGCCGCCGATGAAGGCGGCCTGGACCGGGTTGTGCCCCAGCCGGTAGGCAATCCGCTGCACCGGCCCGTCGAGCAGCAGCAGGTCGGCTCGCTTGCCCACCTCGATCGAGCCCAGCGTGTGCTCCATCCCCAGCACCCAGGCCGCGTTCAGCGTGGTCGCGGCCAGGAGCTCCAGCGTGCTCATCGCGTACATCCGCGCCCCGAGCCCGATCACCAGCGGCATCGAGACCACCGGTGCCGTACCCGGGTTGAAGTCCGTGGCCAGCGCCACCAGCGCCCCCGCGTCGAGCAGAGCGCGTCCCGGAGCGCGGTGCTCGGCGCCGAGGAACTCGGCCGCCGGCAACAGCACCGCCGCACAGTCGGCCCGGGCCAGCGGTTGAATGTCCTCGCCGGCCAGGGTTGACAGATGGTCGACCGAGCGGGCGCCCACGGCCAGCGCCACCGGCACCGAGCGGTAGCCGCCGAACTGCTCGACGTGGGCGCGGAGGGCCAGGCTGGCCGCCGCGGCCAGGGCGCCCATCGTCTCGAGGTCGGCGTTTGAGAACGCGATCGACTCGACAAAGATGTCCAGCGCGCTGACCGTCGCCAGCGACACGACCTCGGGCATCATCGCCTCGACCTCGACCATCCAGCTCGCCGCATCGTAGCCCGCGGGCACGGAATGGGCCAGGAGCGCGGTCGACAGGGTCGTCTGAGCCACGACGTCCTCCAGACGCCGGGCCAGCCTCAGCGCCCTCAGTTCCCCGTCGCGCGACAGCCCGTAGCCGGACTTGGTCTCAAAGCACGTCGTCCCGGAGGCCAGCATCTCCTCGGCGCACGCCTGGGCCTGGGCCAGGATCTCCTCGTCACTGCTCTCGGCCAGCGCCCGGGCCGAGGCGGCGATCCCGCCCCCGGACTTGGCGATCTCCTGGTAGGGGACGCCGCGCAGCTTCTGCTCATACTCGCCCTCGCGCCAGCCCGCAAAGGGCAGGTGGGTGTGGCAGTCCACGAAACCGGGGATGACGGCACATCCGCTGGCCTCGACCTGGAGCTCGGCGCGGGGATCCGGCTCGAGTGCGCTGATCTGCCCGTCACTGACGCTCAGCCCCCCGGCGTCGAGCGTCTGCCCGAGGATGTCGTCGCCGCGC
>DASXHG010000424.1:0-4576 GCA_036488625.1 Solirubrobacteraceae bacterium
CTCGCGGAGGATCTCGGCCACGATGTCGGCGAACCGGTCCAGCGTCTCCTTGGTCTCGGTCTCGGTCGGCTCGACCAGCAGGGCCTCGTCGACGAGCAACGGGAAGTAGACGGTCGGCGGGTGCACGCCGTGGTCGAGCAGCCGCTTGGCCAGATCCAGCGTCTTGATCCCCAGCTCGCGCTTCATCGGCGCGCCCGAGAGGACGAACTCGTGCATGCAGACACGGTCAAAGGCGACCGGCAGCAGCTCGGCTACGCCGGCCTCGCGAAGCTTGGCCAGCAGGTAGTTGGCGTTCAGGACGGCGACCTCGGAGACGTCGCGCAGCCCGGCTGCGCCGAGTGACCGGATGTAGGCGTAGGAGCGCACAAATACGCCGAAGTTGCCCTGGAATCCGCGCAGCCGCCCGATCGACTTGGGCCGGTCGTAGTCCAGCGCGTAGCACTCACCGTCCCCGTTTTGGGAATGGGTGGGCACGGATCGCACGACCTGCGGCCGGGGCAGGAAGGGCTCGATCCGGTCTGAGACGGCGATCGGACCGGCGCCGGGTCCGCCGCCGCCGTGCGGCTGGGTGAACGACTTGTGCAGGTTGAAGTGCACGATGTCGAAGCCCATGTCCCCGGGGCGGCAGATGCCCATGATCGCGTTCAGATTGGCGCCGTCGTAGTAGAGCGTTGCGCCGACGTCGTGGACGATCTTGGCGATCTCCTGAATCTGAGGCTCAAACAGCCCGAGCGTCGACGGGTTGGTCAGCATCAGGCAGGCCACGTCCTCGTCGGCCTTGGCGCGTAGATCGTCGATGTCGACGTTGCCGTGGGCATCGGTGCCGACCTTGACCACCTCGTAGCCGGCCATCGTCACCGTGGCTGGATTGGTGCCGTGGGCGGTGTCGGGCGTGAGGACCTTGGTGCGCTGCTCGCCGCGGTCCTCGTGGTAGGCGCGGGTCAGGAGCACGCCGGCCAGCTCGCCGTGGGAGCCGGCCGAGGGCTGCAGCGAGACGTGGGGCAGTCCGGCGATCTCCCCCAGGGCGTCCTGGAGGCGCCACATGAGCTCAAGCGCCCCCTGGGCGCGCTCGGGACGCTGCAGCGGATGCAGCTTGGCGTGGCCGGGGAGCGCGGCTACGCGCTCGTGCAGCTTGGGGTTGTGCTTCATCGTGCACGAGCCGAGCGGATAGAAGCCCGTGTCGAGGTCGAAGTTGCGCTTCGAGAGCCGGTTGTAGTGGCGGACGATCTCGGGCTCTGAGACCTCGGGCAGGCGCGGCGCGCTGTCGCGGCGTAGCGCCGGGGCCAGCAGCTCGTCGAGCGGGCGCTCGGGGACGTCGAGGGCCGGGGCGACGAAGGCGCGGCGGCCGGGCTTGGAGCGCTCGTAGATGGTCAGCTCATCATCGGCGGCGGCGATGTTGCTGATGGTCATACGCCAACCTCCTGCAGCGTGCGGCCCCGTTCGGCGGCCACGGCCTGGCCGAGCACCTCGACGAGGCGGTCGATCTCGGCCCGCGTACGCCGCTCGGTGATAGCCACGAGCAGGCCGTCCCGGTGCTCGGGGTAGTCGGACCCGAGCGGATAGCCGGGGTTGATGCCCTGCTCGAGACAGCGCTTGATGACCACCTCGACGGGTGCATCGACCGCGATCGCGAACTCGCGTA
Organism: Solirubrobacteraceae bacterium; assembly: GCA_036488625.1. Classification (GTDB taxonomy): domain Bacteria; phylum Actinomycetota; class Thermoleophilia; order Solirubrobacterales; family Solirubrobacteraceae; genus Palsa-465. The sequence continues at coordinate 1,643 of DASXHG010000424.1, forward strand.
CGACCGGCTGCTCGTGCAGCAGCTCGACGCCGTCGAGCTCGGCCAGGCGCTCGCGGGCGTACGCGGTGCGCTGGAGCATCAGCTCGGTCAGCTCGACGATCCCGCGCTGGCCGAGCCAGCTGAGGTAGATCACGCCGGCGAGGGCGTTGAGGGCCTGGGCGGTGCAGATGTTGGAAGTCGCCTTCTCGCGGCGGATGTGCTGCTCGCGCGTCTGCAGCGTGAGCACGAAGCCGCGCCTGCCGTCCGCATCACGGGTCTCGCCCGAGATCCGGCCCGGAATGCGGCGCAGCAGGGCCTGGCTGGTGGCGAAGAAACCAAATGAGGGACCGCCGAAGTCCAGCCGGTTGCCGAGCGTCTGGCCCTCGCCGACGGCGATGTCGACGCCACACTCGCCGGGCGAGCGCAGCAGGGCCAGCGGCAGCGGGTCACAGGCGCAGATGCTGAGCGCCCCGGCGTCGTGAGCAGCGGCGCTGAGAGCCTCGAGGTCCTCGACGGCGCCGAGGAAGTTCGGCTGCTGGACGATCACGGCGCTGACGTCGTCACCGAGCTCGGGCAGGACGGTCACTCCGTCCTTGAGCGGGGCCTCGACGATCTCCATCCCCCACGCTCGGGCGTGCGTGCGCAGGGTCTCGCGCGAGTGCGGATGCACGCCGCGGGAAATGACAAATTTTCCGCGCCCGTTGGTGTATTTGGCCACGTAGCCAGCGGCGGCCACAGCGCTCGGGCCCTCGTACACGGAGGCGTTTGAGACCGGGAGCCCGGTCAGCTCGCAGATCGCTGTCTGGTACTCGAACATGGCCTGCAGCCCACCCTGGGAGACCTCGGGCTGATACGGCGTGTAGGGGGTCAGGAACTCCGAGCGGCTGGTGATCGAGTCGATCAGCGACGGCACGTAGTGGTCGTACATGCCGGCGCCGAGAAACGACACCTCGTCCTCGGTGGAGGCATTACGAGCCGCGAGCGCGCGGAGCTCGTCGTAGACCTCCTGCTCGGACAGCCCGGGGCCAAGATTGAGCGGCGAGCGAAGCCGCAGCGCGTCCGGGATGTCGGCGAACAGATCCTCGATCGAATCAACGCCGACTGCGGCCAGCATCTCCTGGCGGTCGGCGTCGGTGGCCGATGTGTACAGCGTCATGACAACCCGCTCTCGTAGGCGGCCGCGTCGAGCAGCGCGTCCTGCTCGCTGGGGTCTGACAGCTTGACCTTGACCAGCCAGCCGTCTCCGTAGGGGTCCTCATTGATCGTCTCGGGGCTGCCGGCGAGGAGTTCATTGACGGCGACGATCTCCCCCGACAGCGGGGAGATCACATCCGACACCGCCTTGACCGATTCGACCTCGGTGTAGGGCGCGTCCTTGCTGACCGTGGTGCCGACGGCCGGCGGGTCAAAGAACACCACCTCGCCCAGCGAGTCCTGGGCGTACCAGGTGATCCCGAACGTGGCCTCGTCCCCGTCCAGGCGGGCCCAGTCGTGCTCGGGGTGGTAGAGAAGATCGTCGGGGTAGCTGGGGTCGGCCACTACGGCTCCTTCTTGTACAAGGGCTTGGACTGCACGACGGCCGCGCGCTCGGTGCCGCGGACGTCAATCTTGAGGCTAGTGCCCGGCGCGGCGTGCGCGGCAGGTACGTACGCCATGCCGATCCCGCATTGCAGCGAGGGCGAGAAAGTACCGCTGGTGACCACCCCACCCCCGACGACGGGATTGCCCTGGCGCGGGATACCGGCGCCCTCGATCGTGAACGCGGCCAGCTTCTCCGTCGGCCCGTCACTCCGGACCGCCGCCACCGCCTCAGAGCCGATGAAGCCGGTCTCCTCCTTGCAACACCAACCAAGACCCGCCTCGATCGGACCCCGGTCCTCGCTGAGATCATTGCCGTAGAGGTGAAAACAGACCTCGAGCCGCAGCGTGTCCCGGGCGCCGAGGCCGGCGGGGGTGACGCCCGCGGCCAGCAGCGCGTCCCAGACCTCGCCGGCGCGAGCGGGCTCGAGCAGGAGCTCGGCACCGTCCTCGCCCGTGTATCCGGTGCCGCAGACCAGCATCGGGACGCCGGCCACCGTGCGGTCGGCGCAGTGAAAGCGCGACGGCAGCAGCGCGTCGGTCAGCGAGCCGAGGATCTCCCGCGCCTGCGGGCCCTGGACGGCCAGCATTGCGAACTCGTCGCGACGATCGAGCAGGTCGACGTTGTAGCCGTCGGCGTGGGACTGAAACCAGGCCAGGTCGCGCTCGTGGTTGGCGGCGTTGGTGACGGTCAGATAACGGCAATCGGCCAGCCGGTAGGTGAACAGGTCATCGAGCACGCCCCCGTCCTCGCGGCACAGCACGCTGTACTGAGCCCCGCCCTCGACCAGACGCCGCAACTCGTTTGAGAGCAGGTGCTGGAGGAACCTCTCGGCGTCGGGGCCGCGGGTCTCGATCTGGCCCATGTGCGAGACGTCGAACATCCCGGCCCGCGTGCGCACGGCCGTGTGTTCAGCGCGGATGCCCTCGTACTGAACCGGCATCTCCCAGCCGGCGAAGGGGACCAGGCGCGCCCCGGCCGCCTCGTGTTGAGGCCGCAGTGGTGACTGGCGCAGAACGGTGTCGGCCGACGGCATGCCGACCTAGGCTACTAACGGTTCCCGGCGGGCCTCACGGCCCGCATCACGTGGCTCTCAGCGGTCCTTCAAAAACGACGGGATGTCGATCTCGTCGTCGGAGATCTCCAGCGACGAGCGCTGGCGATCGTCCATCGTCACGTCCCGGTCCCGCCGCTCGCGGCGGGTCGTTTCGCGGGCCGAACTCGGGCTGTGGGCGCCGTGGTCAAAGCCGGTGGCGATGACCGTCACCCGAACCTCGTCGCCGAGCGTGTCATCGATGACGGCGCCGAAGATGATGTTCGAGTTGCTATCGGCCGCACCCTGAACGATCTCCGCGGCCTCGTTGACCTCGAACAGC
>DASXHG010000305.1:0-3091 GCA_036488625.1 Solirubrobacteraceae bacterium
GCGCTCGGCCGCAGTCTCGGTTCGGGCCGACCAGGTCTCGTCCGAGCGCCCGTGGAAGCGGACGACAAACAGGTCTGGATTGGTGATCGCGAACAGGCGCGGCAGCCCCGACACCTCGGGCGCGTCGACGCAGACCAGCACCAGGCCCAGCTCCTCCAGCAGACCAAGCGTGCGCTCGCGGTCGCGCTCCTCGGCCAACCACGCCGGCGCTCTGAACTCGACGCAGACCTTGTAGTCGGGCAGCCGCTCGGGCAGCGCCTTGAGCTCGTCGCGGTTCTCGCGCCGGGGACCGAACCAGCGCGGGTACTGGAACAGGACCGTGCCCAGCTTGCCCGCCTCGTGAAGGGGACGCAAGGCGGCGGCAAAGCGCCGCCAGGCTTCGTCGAGGGCCTCCGGGTCGAGATGATGGGCGTACAGGTTGCGCTTCTCCTGCACCTCCGCCGGAAGCGCGTCACGCAGGTCACGCCACAGGCTGCGCGGCCGGGTGGGATGCCCGGTCAGCAGCGAGTAGGCCTTGACGTCGAAGCGGAAGCCGGGCGGCGTCCGCTGCGCCCACAGGCTGGCCTGCTGTTCGGCCGGCGGGGCGTAGTACGTCGAGTCGACTTCGGTGAGCGGGAACTGCGCGGCGTAGAACTGGAGCCGCTCCTCGGCCGACATCGTCCGGCGCGGATACCAGTCGGTCTCCTGGACGAGCGTCTTGTCGGTCCACGAGCAGGTTCCGGTGAGAACCCTGTGTCCGTCGAGCGCGACCTCGGCTCCGATCTCGAGCTGATCGCTCATGCGCCGACGCTAGCGAACGCCCGGAACGTGGAGTCGGCCGCGATGGCAACGCAAACGGGGCGCCCGCCGTCCATGACGAACGCAAACGGGGCGCCCGCCGTCTATGGCGAGCGCCCCGTTGATGAGGGTCTGGCTTTGGTCGCGGTCTACGCGGCCACGGCCTGCACGGCGGTCTCGAGGGTGATGCCCTGCTGTCCGTCGTCACGGGCCAGAACGCGGTCACCGTCGCCGATCGTCCCGTCCAGGATCGCCCGCGTCAGCTCGCGCTCCAGCGTGCGGCGCAGGTGGCGCTTCAGAGGCCGGGCACCGAACTCGGGGTCAAAGCCCTCTGTGGCCAGCCGTGCGATCAGCTCCGGCGCCACCTCGAGCTCCACCCCGCGCTCCTGGCGCAGACGCTCAGCGATCTGGGCACAGATCAGCGCACCGATGCTCTGGACCTGGTCCGGCGTCAGCGGCTCGAACACGACCACCTCGTCGATCCGGTTCAGGAACTCGGGCAGGAACGCCCGCTTGGCCGCGGCCCGGATCCGGTCGTCGTCGGCCTCCGTCTCGCCCGCGGCGAATCCGATCGGCCGCTTGGCCTGTCCGGCGCCCAGGTTGGAGGTCATGACCACGACCGTGTTGGTGAAGTCGACCGTCCGGCCCTCGCCGTCGGTGAGACGCCCGTCATCCAGAACCTGCAGCAGCACGTTCCAGACCTCGGGGTGGGCCTTCTCGATCTCGTCCAGGAGCACGACCGAATACGGCCGGCGCCGAACGGGCTCGGTCAGCTGACCGCCATCGCCGTAGCCGACGTAGCCGGGGGGCGAGCCGATCAACCGCGCCACCGTGTGCGGCTCGCGGTACTCGGACATGTCGATGCGGACCAGCGCCTTCTCGGTCGCGAACAGCCGCTCGGTCAGGGTCTTGGCCAGCTCGGTCTTGCCGACGCCAGTCGGGCCCATGAACAGGAAGCTGCCCAGCGGCCGATCGGGCTCAGCCAGGCCAGCGCGGGCGTGACGGATCGTCTCGGAGACCGCCTGGACGGCCGCATGCTGCCCCACCACGCGCTGGTGGAGGTCCTCCTCCAGCGTGCCCAAGCGCTCGATCTCGGCCGCGACGAGCTCGCCCACCGGAATCCCGGTACGCGTGGCCACCACAGCCGCGATCTCCGTCTCGCCGACCACGGCGCCCGTGACCTCGGTCTCGGGCAGGTCAGCCAGCCGGCTGGTGATCGCGTCGATCTCCAGTTTCAGCTTGCCCGCGTCCTCGTAGTACTCGGCGTCGACCGCCGCCTGCTTCTCAGCCGCCAGCCGGTTGCGCTCGGTCTCCAGACGCTGACGCGTATCGGCCCCAGCGCCCTTCAGGCGCAGCCGTGCCGCGGCCAGGTCGATCAGGTCGATCGCCTTGTCGGGCAGGTGGTACTCGGTGATGTAGCGATCCGACAGCCGGGCGGCGGCCTCGATCGCCTCATCCGCGATCTGCACGTGGTGGTGCTGTTCGTACTGGGCGCGGAGTCCGGTCAGGATGGCCACGGTGTCCTCGATCGAGGGCTCCTCGACCATCACCGGCGAGAAGCGGCGCGCCAGTGCGGCGTCGCGCTCGATGTTGCGGTACTCCGACAGTGTCGTCGCGCCGATCATCCGCAGATCTCCGCGGGTGAGCATCGGCTTGAGCATGTTGGCCGCGTCCATGGTGCCTTCGGCCGCACCGGCGCCGAGCACCGTGTGCAACTCGTCCACGAACAGGATCACCTTGCCCTCGGCGGCCACGACCTCGTCGAGGGCGGCCTTCAGCCGCTGCTCAAACGCGCCGCGCAGCTGGGAGCCGGCGATCATCCCCGACAGGTCGAGGGCGACTACCCGGACCCCATGCAGGGGTTCGGGAACCTCGTCTTGAGCGATGCGAAGGGCCAAGCCCTCGGCAATCGCCGTCTTACCGACGCCGGCCTCGCCGATCAGCGCGGCGTTGTTCTTGCGCCGTCGGGTCAGGACCTCGACGACCTGCTGGATCTCTGTCTCGCGCCCGATGACCGGGTCGATCCGGCCCGCGCGCGCGTCGGCGGTCAGGTCGTGACCGAACTTGTCGAGCGCCGGAGTCTCCGAGGCCTGATCCTGAGCCGCGCGCTGACGCAGCGCGGTGGCACCGGCACCGAACAGGTCGCCGGCCGGACTCGCGCCCTGGAGGCCGCCCTGCTGCTGTGCCATCAGGTCACGCGCGCAGCGCTCGCAGAGCACGGCGCTTCGACGCCCGCCGCCGTCGGCGAACATCACCTGAACGACGCCAGGACGCTCGCCACACATGTCGCAGGGGCGCTGCGACGAGAAGGTCT
>DASXHG010000449.1:0-1537 GCA_036488625.1 Solirubrobacteraceae bacterium
AAGCCTCAGGCGTGGATGGCGTCCGCCGTCGTCACCTGACCCGCGAACAGGAACGCGGTCTGGCGCAGCGAGGATTCGAGATCGAAGGGATCGAGAGCCGAGGTTGCGTCGCGGGGAATGATCACGTCGTACCAGCGCAGGGCCGCGCTGGCCGCCGTGTAGTGCACGCAGATGTTGGCCACGGTCCCGCAGATGATCAGCGCCTTGATGCCCCAGACGCGCAACAGGTGATCGAGGGGGGTGCCGTAGAACGCGTCGTAGCGGACCTTGGTGATCACCGTGTCCTCGGGGGCCGGACGCAGCGCCTCGACGATCTCCCAGCCCCAGCTTCCCTCGCGAGCATGCTCGGGCCAGATGTTCCACTCCGGATCGCCCTCGCGATGTGTGTCCTGGCTGTAGATCACGCGTAGGTCGTGCGCGCGCGCGAAGCCGATCAGTCGCTGAATGACGGGCACGGTGGCCTGGGCATCGCCGACGCGCAGGCTGCCGCCGTCGCTGACGAAGTCGTTCTGCATGTCGACGACGATCAGGGCGGTTGTGCCGGGGTCGATCGTGACCTCGGACTGCAGCGCGTACTCGGGTACGTCAACGGTGTGGCTCATCCTGACATCCGGATGATCGCCGAACCGCTCAGGCCGGGCTCAGCTCCGGCTCAGACTCGACGGTGGGTTCCGGTCCGCATTCGCTGAGGTCGTTGGCAAGCCGCGCCGCAGTGACGCTCTCCCAGCGGCCACTCTCGACGAGTGCCGCACACAACTTTCCGGCGTCCTCGAGGGCATCGCAGGCATCACTGTCCTCGGCCAGATTAGAGCTGAAGATCAGCGTGTCAGCGGCGAACCGGATCCGCTCCTGCTCCTCCGCGCGGAGCTTGCTCGGGCCGAGCTGGCGGAGGGTGTCGATCACGCGACGGTAGGCCTGGGTGCGTTCTGGGCTCAATTCGGCTTCCTCCTGGCCGAGGCTTGGATCTCAGCATCTTGCCGACCGGGGCGGATGGCGGCGTTGGCCCACTGTCCAACGATTCGGCGAGTGACCTATCCGGGCGCGAACACAGGTCGGCTGACTGGTCGAGCCATCCGCTCGCCCGGCGCGGCGCCTTGCGGGGGCTAGGGCTCGTCGAGCTCCGCCTCGCTGGCCACGAGACCAGGCTCGTCCTCGGCGAGGTGGATCGCGCACAGCGTCGGCCCGCCCGACTCGAGCACGGCCTCGAGCTCGGCCGGGGTGAGTTTGGCGCCGCACTCCTCGCAGCGGTCTCCGGCCGGCTGGCGAGTGGGTTCGTCAAGGCTCATACGGGAATCTTAACCCCGTCCGTCGGAGGCGTCAGCCGGCAGACAGCGCCTTAACAAGACCTAGACAGATCTGTCGTTGCCCCCGTCACGCGGACGTGACAGCTTTCTAGAGAATGATCAGGCCCTTCCAGCGCATAGGCCACGGCGGCGCCAGCGCGCTCGCGCCGGGCAACACCCTGGCCTCGTTCGACGCCGCCCTCGCCGTCGGGATCGACATGATCGAATTCGACGTCCGGCGGTGCCGAGGCGAG
>DASXHG010000044.1:0-3550 GCA_036488625.1 Solirubrobacteraceae bacterium
AAGCGGCGCACGTACTTGAAGCGCTCGGTGCGAATGCTCCGCTGGGGCTCATAGGCGGCGTGATAGGTGAGCTCGGTGAAGATCTCCGAGCGCGCGTCGGCTGGCTCCTCGCCCCGTACAAGCGGGACCAGTGATCGGCCCTCGAGCCACGATGGCGGGTCGATCCCCGCCACCTGGCAGACGGTCGGGAAGATGTCGATCTGGGAGACAAGCTCGTCGTGCGCGATCCCGCCGAGGAAGTCGGCGCCGCGCATGATCAGCATCACGCCGATCCCGCGGTCGGCGAGGCTCGCCTTGGCCGTCGGGAACGCGAGCCCGTGGTCGGTGGTGCAGATGACCAGCGTGTTGCGGTCCAGCCCGGTCGAGTGCAGCGTGTTGAGCACGGCGCCGATGCCGTGATCAAGCGAGCGGGCACTGGCCTTGTAGGCGGCCACGTCGTCACGGATCTCGGGAGTGTCGGGGAGAAACGGCGGCGGCAGCGAGTAGACGCGATCACGCACCGAGCTGGGGGCGAAGAAGCGGCGGTGGGTCTCAAAGAATCCCACCGACATGAAGAACGGTTCCTGGATTCCGTTGGCGAGGGCGTCGATCGCCGCCGGCGCGACCAGGCTGGCCTCAGTGTTGGCGAGCTCGTGGACGACGTCGTAGCCGAGGATGTGGGGGTCGGCCGACACGTGCTGTTCGCCGATCAAATGCGAGTGATAGCCGGCCGCGTTGAGCGTGCGGACGATGTGCTGGTCATAGTGGTGCAGGCGGAAACCGCGGTGCGCGAGGCCCATCATCCCGTTCTGATGGCAATACGACCCGGTCAGCAGCGCCGCCCGGCTCCCTGAGCACGACGGCGCGGCGCAGAAGGCGTTTCGGAACATGACCCCCTGGTCGGCGAGCCACTGGATGTTCGGCGTCGGAATCGCATGACCGTACGGCTGCACGTAGCGGCCGGTGTCATGCGAGTTGAGATAGAGGATGTTCGGGGGCACAGGAGCGAGTCGCAAAGACGGTGGCTCAGGGCGAGGGCACGGTTCTCGTGTCCGGCTGCTGGCCACGTCGAGCGGCATCCCGATGGTACGCCGCCACCCAGTCGTCGGAGACGGCGTCGGCCTGACGCTTGAGCGGCTCCGCCGCCCGCCAGCCCGCCGGTGGCTTGACCCCCAGTCGCTCGAGCACCGAGCGGACGGCGCGGTCGCGATCGCTCATCAGGTCCTCCTCGTAGGCGATGGCCAGCCGGTCGATGCCGTGGCGGCCGAAGAACGCCCCCCAGGCCGCATCCTCGGCCTCGAGCTGACGGACGAGATGGCGGATGCCCTCAAAGCGGTACTGCAGAACCGCCTCGCCGCTGGCGTCGGGGCCGTTCTCAAGGCGCCAGCTGCGGGTCTGCAGGGCGCGCCACAGGCTGACCGCCTGCCGGACCTTGTCGCCGCGCGTCACCCACACGTAGAGCGGGTCGTGAAACAGTGCCTCGAGCAGTCCACGGTCGGTGAGCCCGGAGTACTCGGGCAGCTGCCCGGCCAGCGCCTGGAGCTCGGGGATCTGGCTCCACATGAGCTTGGCTCCGAACACCCCGTTGTCGGTCGTGCCCAGCCGGAAGGTCCGCTCGAGGTGATCGCGGTAGGTGGAGATTCCCTCCAGCGAGGAGTACGGCGGGGCCTGGGGCGGCGTCGGGTCGTCCCGGATGCCCGCGCCGGTCCGGGGCAGGCGCTCCAGGTAGTCGCCGGGGTGCGGTGGCCGGCCGGTGTCGTGGCGGGCCTCGAAGTACTCGGCCGGATTGCCGGCCACACCGGTGTCCTTGAGAAGCTCGCAGAGCAGCGTGCTGCCGCTTCGCTGCGTGGCGCAAACCAGATACGAGCGCGTCAGCATGGTGAAACTAATTCTACTGAATTAGTGCTGAAGCCTCGCGGCAGCGATGATGATCTGATGGGCCTTGAGGCCGAGGCTGAGCCGCTCGCGGCCATCGGACTCATAGGGCGACAGGCCGGAGACCTCGTGCACCCGCGAGAGGCGGTAGCCGACCGTGTGACGGTGCAGCTCCATGGCCTCGGCGGTCTCGGTGGTCGAACCGTCGTGGCTCAGGAAGCCCCGCAGCGTGGCCACCAAGTCGGTGTCATGGCGCTCGTCGTAGGCGGCCAGCGGCGCAATCGTGGTGGCGCGAAGCTGGGCGAGCTCTTCGGGGTCGCGCAGCAACACGCCGATCAGCAGGCGATACGTCTCGTCCTGACCGCACCGTTGGACCTCGGGGCTTTGGGCCAGCTCGAGCAGCAGTTGTGCTTCACGAACGGCTTCGTGGAGTGTGCCCGGATCGCGGCGCAGCGTTGAGACCGCGACCGTCATTCCCAGCTCCCTCAGGTGTCCGGCGATCGCGGCGGCGTCGTGGCCGGCCGAGGACGGCGACAGGCCGAGGACGCGCCCGCCTGGGGTCTCGGCCAGGAGCGCGCCGTGCTCGGCGGCCACGGCTCGCGGGACAAGTCCGTTCGCGCCCTGCGCGCGCTGGGCGCAGATGGCGACTGCCCCGGCGCTCAGCTCGACGCCGAGCCGGCGAGCGCGGGCCAGAAAGCCGGGCAGGTCCTCGGCCGGTCCAGCCAGCAGCTCCCAGAGCAGGCTGGCGTGACCATCCTCGGCCGGTGGTTGCTGGGGGCCGCGGATCAGGGCGGTCACCGACGCCGCGGCGGCCGTAGCCTCGAGCCACGCCCGTTGCTCGGCGACGGCAATCCGCGCCGACGTCTGCGAACCGGCCGCGGCGATACCGACCACGCGTGGGCCGATTCGCACCGGGACCGGTTCGACGATGATCCCGGGGACCTGGGCCGCCTCGCCCTCAACGATGGCGGCGGCAAAGCTCGAAAGGTCGGCAAATAGTTCGGCCGCGATCGAGCCCGCAGGCGAGACGATCGGCTCTCCCAGGGCGGGGATGGCAACCACCACCGGCCCTCCCAGCGCCTTCGCTGCAGTGGCGGCGACGCGGTGCAGATCGTCTCCGGCGAGGGCGCCGGAAACCAGGGTCAGCGGTGTTGGCCGGGGCTCGGATCCCTCCGCACCCCGGCCGGTTACCGCCTGTCGGTTGCTCTCAAACGCCCCTGCGCGCTGCATGCGGGCCGCGCACGCGAGGCAGGGCGACCGAGATACCCCTCACGCCGACGTCACCGTTGATGGTGCGCCGGCCCCGGAGGTCACCCCGGGCAGCCCACCCGGATATCCCAGCGACGGAATATCCGATGGGTACACCTCGTGCCCGTGCTCCGCGGTGTCGCCGATCTCCATGTTCTCCTCCGACATACGGAGAGGAATGAAGATCCCGACCAGCTTGAGCAGGACGAACGTCCCGATTGCTGACCAAGCGATCACGAACGCGCCGGCGAACACCTGCCACTTCAGCAGCGTCCAGTTGCCGAACACAACGCCCGTGGCGGCGATCGAGGCCGTCTTGCCCTGGCCCGGGTACACGGTCATCCCGGGGTCGGCGAAGATGCCGGTCAGCAGGCCGCCCAACAGGCCGGCAAAGCCGTGCGTGTAAACCACGCCCAGCGTGTCGTCGACCTTGCGGAACGGCGACAGT
>DASXHG010000168.1:0-13263 GCA_036488625.1 Solirubrobacteraceae bacterium
CCTTGGCGGCGGCAATACCGGGAGCCAGGGCCGCGACGGCGACGCCCGCAGGCAGGATCAATCGTTTCATGGTTGGGAACTCCTAACCGGGGCGTTGCATCGCGCCGCCGACGTGCTGAGACCGCATAGCGGGCAGCACGCCATTGGGGAGTGAGGCAACGCTCCCTTGAGCGTTCTGTAATCAGCGCAGAGCGCCGCATCAGCGGCACCAGGTTCTTTTCATGCGCAAACCGGCTCAGCGTTAGCCAAGCCGGCGACGCCGCAGCTTAGCGGGTCCGGACGCCCGGTTTGTGTGACGTCAGTCGCTTAAGGCGCTTATTTGCAGCCGGTTAAGCTCGCCGCGCCCGCGGGCGGATACGGAACTTGGCCGATACGACCCGGCTGGAAGGGACCGTGCGGGTACCTCCGGTGACCGCGCGGAGCAGATACAGCCCCGGGTGCAGGCGCCGGCCGTGGGCCCGGCCGCTGAGCAGCAGACGATTGCTGCCCGCGCGACCGCGATGACGGAAGCGGACCACGGTGCGCAGGACCGAGCAGCTGTGGCCGCGCCGAGGCCGGCAGTGGGCGCGCCGGCGGATGGAGAGGATCGTGAAGCGGGTCACTCCGGCCTGGGAATCGCGGTAGCGCAGTACGGCTCGGCCGTGGTGGCGAACGACCACTCCACCGCCTGGGCCGGCGCGGAACGAGCGCGGAGAGATGCGCAGTCCACTCAGGCGCGGCGTCGGCTTGGTCCCGGCCGAAGCTCCCGCCAGCAGAATGGGCGGCGGCTTCCACGCTCCGCTGAGCGCAGGTGACTTTGGCTGGTACAGGCGCATGATGAGGTGAAACTGACCGGGCGGCGCGGGCAGCCAGTTGGCGCGGGCGCCGGGGTCGGCCGGGGCGTCCCGCTGCACGTAGACGGTCAGCGACCCGTCGCGACCGTAGTGAAGACCGGATGTCCGGTCGCCGATCGCGTACCGGTTGATCGGGTTGGCAGCCAGGAAGTAGGAGGCGTTGTACATGGTCAGTGACCAGAAGGCCTTGACCGGGGGAAGGTCGCCGCGAGGGAAGCGGATCGTGTAGCGGTTTGACCCATTCAGCAGCCGCCCGGAGCGGTCGGTGTCGGCGATCGGGTAGATCGACTGCTGCGGCGTGTTGGCGGCCAGTAGGTCGGTGGCCACGATCGAGCGCCCGAGGTAACGGGTCCCGTAGGCCCCGACCCAGTTGCCGAGCACCTCCCAGCCGTTGTTGGCTCCGCGGCTGGCGTTGTTCAGTTGGGTCGCGGCCGCCGCGATGATGCGCGGCGCGGCCCCGGTTCCGGCGCTGATGGCCGCGTTGGCGACCGGATCGTTGGCCTGCGGGGGCGCGGCCGGAGACTCGTCTGAGAGGTCAGCCGCCAGGCTCTGGGCGGGGGTCGGATGGGGCACCTGCACGCCGGCCGGGGCCATCGCCTGCAGGGCGCAGTCATCCACGCTGGGCGGAGGATCGATGTTCATCTCGTTGTTGAGCTGCCCGATGAACGCCGAACCGGTCGGCACCGACTTGGGAAAGGTCGGTGGGTAGTGGTCGAGGACCACCGGCGGCTGGCGGGTCCCGGCCTCCCAGCTGGCCAACGGCGTGGCGGTGTACTGCTCCTGAAGGGCCTTGACGGCGGGAAGGTCGGCCGCATCCTTGACCAGCGTCCTGCCCAGCAACCAGACCGTGTTGCTGGGCGTGTTGATCCGGGTCACGCCAGCGGGAAGAGTCCCCGTGTACCCGGGCGGGACCAGGGCGTAGGCACCGGCGTGTGTGCCGGTCGAGCCGGTCCCGAGATAGCTGAAGGCGTTGGTGAAGGCATCGAGGAACTGAAAGGTGTAGAAGCGGCCACCCGTGTCGGGAACATTGATGACCATCGGCCCGCTGGTCAGATCCAGCCAGGCCACCGTGTACGCCGTGTCGACGTTCGGGGCCACCACGGTCTGGACCGAAGGATCGGCCAGCGCGGCCACGCTGACGATCTCGTTGCGGGGAAAGTGCTTGACGGTCGCGCGTTCGACCACCTGGGGGAACCCGTAGGCGTAGGCCGCCGCGGCGGCCGTGAACACGGTGCGGGCCTGCGGCTGCTCGGCGGCCGGGACCGTGGCCGCGTAGCTGTTGGCAGCGGAGCTGACCGCGCTCGGGAGATAGCCGTTCAGCCCGGGAACGTCGGTTCCGAAGGCACAGCCGGCGATCGCCGGACTCGAGGCGGATCGTGCCGCGGGGGTGGCGGCCACTCCCGTGTCCGACGCTCCGAGGGCCACCACCAACCCGATCACCACGGCGGGAACGCTGAGTCGGGTCAGAAAATGTCGGCGAGGCGACACGACCGGAATTCTGCCCAATGGCGCCCGATCATGCGTCGCCGGTCGCGGACCGGCAAACCCCTACGATCGGGAGGCGCGATGTCGTGCTCGGCGTCACCCAAGCGCGCCCGCGCCCGGTGGGTGCGTCCTGTCGCTTGCTGCCTGTCGGCCCTCGCCGGGCTGGTCGCCACCGCCTGCGGCACCGTGCCCCGGTCCCCGCCGCTTCCCAGCCATGCCGTCCGGATCGACGTCGGCGCGCGAGCGCTTTCGCGTCCGCTGCCCGGAGGCTTCGTCGGGCTCTCTATCGAGTATCCGTCGGCGCTGCCCTACTTCGGGCCGGCCTCTGACCCGAACCCCGTGTTCGTGCGTCTCGTCCGCAGCCTGACTCCAGGTCAGGCGCCCGTGATCCGCTTCGGAGGCGACACCACCGACTGGACCTGGTGGCCCGTGTCGGGCATGGCCAAACCCAAGGGCATCCGCTACGTACTGGGTCCCCGCTGGCTGGCGGCGACGGCCGCCGCGGCTCGGACCCTTCACGCGCGGCTGATCTTGGGTGTCAACCTCGAGGCGGACAGCCGGCGCATCGCCGGGACCGAGGCGCGGGTCCTGTTGCGAGCGATCGGATTTGACCACCTGGCCGGGTTTGAGCTCGGCAACGAGCCCGAGGCCTACGGGACCCTCGGGTGGTACTACCGCCACCACACGGTCCCGGTGCTCGGGCGCCCCGCCGGCTACGGCTTTGCCGCCTACCTGCGCGATTACGCCGTGATCAGCCGGGCCTTGCCCCGCCGTGTCGCCCTGGTCGGCCCGGCCTCGGGAGCGCTCCCGTGGCTGACCGGCGTGTCGCGCTTCCTGGCTCGAAATCCGCGCGTACGGACGGCGACCTTTCACCGCTATCCGCTGCACCGCTGCGCCACGGCCCGCTCCTCGATCGACTATCCGACGATTGACCACCTCCTGCTGCCGGGCGCTTCAAGCGGTCCCGCGACCAGCCTTCGGACCGCGGTTACCGCCGCGCATGCCGCGGGCGCGGGCTTCCGGGCCGACGAGCTCAACAGCGTCTCGTGCGGGGGAGCCCGGGGCGTCAGCGACCGCTTCGCCTCGGCCCTGTGGGTGCTGGATGCGCTGTTCAACATGGTGCGCGTCGGGGTCGATGGGGTGAACGTTCACACCTTCCGCAGCGGCAGGTACGCGCCGTTCTTCTTCAGGCGCCGTGGCGGCCACTGGTCGGCCCAGGTGCAGCCGCTCTACTACGGGTTGCTCATGTTCGCCCGCGCCGCGCCCCCGGGGTCGCGGCTGTTGGCCTCCCGTCACCGCAGCGGTCACGCGCTGCGGATCTGGACCACGCGCGGCCGCGATGGCCGGATCCGCGTACTGGTCATCAACGACGCCCTCCGGCGGACGGTGACAACGGCCGTGCGGCTCCCCGCCGCGAGCGGCGCCGCAAGCGTCCAACGGCTCACCGCGCCCCGCATCGGGGCCCGCCGCGGCGTGCGCTTGGCCGGGCAGAGCTACGCGTCGAGGACGACCACCGGCACCCTTCAGGGGGCGGAGAGCCGCACCGTCGTGCGCGAGGACCGCGGCCGCTATGTGGTTCGCGTGCCCCCGGCCAGCGCGGCTCTGCTCACGGCCGGGGGCGGCTGAGCGGCGGGCAGCCGAGGCGCCGCCAGGCCGATGCCGCCAAAGCTCATCGAGTAAGGGCGGTTTCAGGCTTCGCGCCCGCACCATATGCTGGCGGGCGGTGGTGTCCGACCGCGCCCGTCGATGGTCCTCCTACCAGCCCAACGTGCCCGGGCGTGGGATTCTGGCCGGGTACACCTGGCGCTTCTGGCTGCTGATCGTCTTTCTCGGCGTGGTCACAGGGCTGGTGGCCTCGGCCCTGATGGGCATCCTGCGCCTGACCCAGCGCCTTGCCTACGGGTCACACGGCCGTTCGTTTGCCGCCGACGTGCTCGCGACCACCGGCCGTCACCGGTTCGAGATCCTGCTGCTGGCCGGGCTGATCGTCGGGATCGCGGCGATCCTGTTCCGCCTGCGGCCGACCACCGCCGCGACGGAGGTCTCCGAAGCGCTGTGGCTGCGCCGAGGGCGACTCGCCCTCGTCCCCAGCCTGGCTCGCGGGGTCCTTTCTGTGGTGACGGTCGGGCTCGGCTCCTCGCTCGGGCGCGAGGCCGCCCCGCAGCTCGCTGGTGCGTCGCTGGCCAGTCGTCTGTCGGACTGGGCCGAGCTGCCCGTCTGGCAGCGCCGGCTCCTCGTCGCCTCCGGGGCCGGGGCGGGCCTGGCCGCCGTCTACAACGTGCCGCTTGGTGGGGCGCTGTTTGCGCTCGAGGTCCTGCTGGGCACGCTGGCGCTCTCCCTCGTCCTACCTGCCCTGGCCGTCTCGGTGATTGCCACCGCAGTGGCCTGGATCTTTCTGGGCACGGCTCATAGCTACGTCACGCCGGCCTTCAGGCTGCAGGCCTCGCAGATGGTCTGGGCGCTGGTCTGCGGTCCGCTGATCGGCCTGGCGGCCGTCGTCTGGGTACGCCTGATCCAGCGGGTCAACCGGCTGCGCCCGCGTGGTCGAGGCCGCCTGCTCGTGCCCCTGATCGTGTTCGGCGCCCTGGGGTTGCTCTCGATCCGGTACCCGGAGCTCCTCGGAAACGGCAAGGGGATCGTCCAGGCGTCACTGTTCGGCCAGGTCTCCCTGGGGCTGTTCGCCGTTCTTCTGATCCTGAAGCCGCTCGCCACGGCTGGGTGTCTGGGCGCCGGAGCTCCGGGGGGGCTGTTCACCCCCACGTTGAGCATCGGGGTGCTGCTGACCGGCGTCCTGGCCGGGCTGTGGTCGCACATCTGGCCGCATACGGTTCCCGCCGCCTACACGCTTATCGGTGGCGCCGCGTTCCTGGCCGCGGCCATGCAGGGCCCGCTGTCCGGGGTCGTCCTGGTCCTGGAGTTGACCCGCCACTTCGACCTGATCATCGGGCCGGCCCTGCTGGCCACCGTGGAGGCGACGGTCATCGCACGCCGCTTTGGCGCGCCGACGATCTACTCGGCGCGGCTGGCGCCGCACGGCTACGCCGATGAGGCGCTGGGGGCGGCGGTCATCGAGAGCCTCGACGCCACCGACGAGTCACTGCCCGCCGACCCCGAGACTGCCGCGGGGCATAAAAAAACGCCGACCCCGGATGGGTCTGAAGGACCCGATCCGAGACCGGCGTTGTAGAACTAGTCCGCGTCGATTAGGCGGCGCGACGAAGCTCTTCGAGCCCGGTGCTCTGGGCCAAACGACTCAGGCCCTGCTGCTCGAGCTCACGAGCCTTGCCCAGCGGGATACCGAGCTCGATCCCCGTCTGACGGAGATTGAGGGGCTCGGCCCCTTCCAGACCGAAGCGCAGACGAATGACGTTGCGCTCGGCCTCGGGGAGTCCGTCGACCGCACCGTTGATGAGCGACTGGCGCTCGGCGGTCTCGACCTCCTCCGCAGGCTGGGGCTGATCGCTGGCCAGGAGATCGCCGAAGGCGGTCTCGCCGTCCTCGCCGACCGGCTGGTCCAGACTCGTCAGTCCTCGGGTCAACTCGCGCAACTCGGCGACCTCTTCGACGGGAAGCTTGGCCTCGGCGGCCACCTCCTCATCGGTCGGCTCGCGACCGAGCTTCGTACTGAGCTCGCCCTCGACCTTGCGCACCTTGGTCTGACGCTGAGCCACGTGAACCGGTAGCCGGATCGTCCGGCCGTGATTCTGCAGCCCGCGCTGGAGCGCCTGGCGGATCCATAGCGTGCCGTAGGTGGAGAACTTGAACCCTCGACGCCAGTCGAACTTCTCGACCGCGCGAATCAGGCCCAGCATCCCCTCCTGCACCAGATCCTCCATCGGCAGCCCGTGACCCTGATACCGCCGGGCCTGCGAGACAACCAGCCTGAGGTTGGCGTTGATCATCCGCTCCTTGGCGGCCAGATCTCCGCGCTCGATGCGCTTGGCCAGCTCGACCTCTTCCTCGGCGGTCAGCAGCGAGTGAGCTCGCGCCGCGCGAAGGAACAGATCCAGGGAATTCTCGGCCAACCCGCCCGCCTCGACATTGGTGCGCCGATTCTCTGCGCTCCCACGATGCTCGCCGGTATGGGTTGTACGACGCCGGCCCTGACGCCGGCTGGTGGTGTTGGTATTGGCAGCGCTAGCGGCATGCTCACCACGCTTGCGCGTGCGCTGAGAAGCATCACTGCTGTGCTCGCGTCCCGACACCGGGACGTCGCGAGCCTGTGTTTCAAAGCTGTTCAGTTCTATCTCCGTGTTTTTCATAGTTTGCTCCGCATCAAATTATAACAAAAGTTCGATGATTATCGAACTTTACGGGAGCGTCGTAATAGGGCGCTAATAAGGCCGATTCAGGCCGCGTTCGCGGGGCCCGTGGTGGTTAGCTGCACGCCTCGGGCGAGGTCTAAACGCGACGCCGACAGATGTACACCGGTGGGTGCCGGTGGTTGCTCGCGAGCTTCCTCGCAGACGGTTTCGTTGGCCGCCCGGGGGATCCTGCTACGCCCCCCCGACGAACTTGGCGATGTCCGGGGTCCCGAGCCCGGTTGCATAGTCCCAGCCGGGGAGGGCCGGGAAGCCGTTGCTGCCGTACAGGATGTCGTGGTAGGACGTCGCCGGCTCGGTCTTGTAGATGACGGGTCCGGCGAAGCCAAGCGCGCCGCTGTGGGCGCCCTGGGCGCGGGCCCAGATGCCTTGCCACGAGGGAGCGCTGGCGCTCGTGCCGCCGATGACCTCCTCGGTCCCGGACACGATCACCTCGTAGCCGGACTCGGGGTCGGCGTCCAGGCTCACGTCCGGCACGCCGCGGCGGACCAGCGGGCTCCCGCCGTAGGTGGTGGCGGACTGGAAGGCCGGGGTGGGCTCGAGGTAGGCCGAGCCGCCGCCGCCCGCGTACCAGGCGATCTCAAACGGGCCGGTGGAGGACAGGACACTGGTCCCGCCGACGCCGATTCCGTACGGGCTGGCCGCGGGGTAGTTGGTATCCGGGATCCCCGCCGGGACGCCGTTGACGCCGACCACGGCCGGGCACTGGGTTCCGGTGTCGCCGCTGGAGAAGAACATCGTCTGTCCTTGGGCGTCGGCCTGTTGCAGCACCGTGTCCAGGCCGCTCATGAAGCCGGCCGCGTAGGCGAGCAGCTCGCACTCACCGGCCGAGAAGCTGCCCTGGTGGCTGAGGTCGTCGGTCACCCACCGGTTGACCGTGTTCAGGATGTCCTGGTCTGACATCGAGGGGCCGACGTAGACATCGAGCGTGCTCACGCCGGGAGCGAACCCGGTCGAGTACTGGCTGTCGAGGTCCCACTCGTCATCCCCGGAGGTGTCGGTGGTCGCCGCGCCGACGTTGATCTGATTCCAGGTCACGGCGGGCAGGCCGAACTTGGACTCGAACGTGGCCAGGTCCTTCTTGGGCTGACTCACGTCACCCTCGGTGATGATGGCCAGCTGCTGGCCGCTGCCGGTCTGGGTCGACGGCGCGTCGTACATCGACCAGAAGTCCTGGGGGCCGTACTGGTTCGGGTAGTCGAACGTCGGCACCGCAGGTGCGCTCGGCAGGGCCGGGGTGGTGGGGAGGGTCAGCTTGGCCCGGCGCAGGGCCTTCAGCCCCGAGGCGCCGCGGTGGGCGGGCTTGGGCAGCGACAGGTGAGCCAGGCTCGAGAGCCCGAGGACCGCCCCGACCTGGCCCGCGAACGCCTTGGGCAGCCTGGCCGCCGAGCTGATCTGCGTGTAACGGCCCGTGCCGCTGCCGCTGAAGTTGGCGAAGTGGGTGTGAAGGGCGCGGGCCACGGCCGGTGAGGAACCGGAGACGCGAACCAGCATCCGGTTGGCCGAGACCGAGGAGACCCGGAGCTTGTGCGCTCGCGACCACTTGCGGACCGCCTTGACGGTGGCGGTCGACGGTGCGTATCGGGCATTGAACTGAGCTGGGCGCAGGGCCGCGTGACGCGAGGCCACAAACTGCTTCAGCGCTGCCGCGTGGCGAGGCTTGAGGAGCAGCGTGAAGGTCATCTTGCGGCTCTTCATGGGCCCGAGCTCGCGCGCGCCCGCGGTGCGCCAGGCCGACGTGCCGGGGATCGCCGCCGAGCCTATGGCGGGAACTGCCAGGCACGTGGCGCAAGCCGCGGCGAGGACGAGAAGCGTTATACGGCGACTCAACATGCGGTCATCTCCCGGGATCGACAAAACTCCCGTCATTCGGAGTACCCAATGCTCCGATTCTCAGACGTCGACGTCAGATCGCGTTCTAAAGCGTGGTGCCTTACGCGCCCGGAATCTGGGCAAACGTCTCGCTCGCCAGGTCCAGGAACTCCGCCGCGGCCGGTGACAGCCGCCTCCCCTCCCGCCAGGCGATCGTGATGTCGCGGCGCAGGGACGGCTTGGTGAGCGACACCACGGCCACGTCGGCGCCGAATCCTTCGGCGTCGGAGCGCGGCAGGATCGCCACTCCGAGCCCCCGCGAGACCAGGCGCCGCACCCGCTGAGATTCGTTTGACTCCAGCGGCACCTGGGGCTCGAAGCCGGCTTCGCGGCCGGCGGCCATCAGCAGCTCGCGCAGCCGGGCCCCCTCGCGGAAGCTGATGAACGACTCGCCGTCCAGCTCTGCCATCCGCAGCTCCGCGCGCCGGCTGAGGCGGTGCTCGCGCGGGAGCAGGACGACCAGTTCCTCCGAGACGAGCTGATGGAGCCCGAGCCCGCGGCTCTCGACGCGCTCGGTGACCGACAGGAAGGCCAGATCGAGCTCGTCGACGCGGAGCATCTCGGCCATCTCCTCGCTCGTCTGCTCGCGCACGGTGAAGCGGACATCCGGATGGCGCTCGCGGAACAGCGCCAGGACGAGCGACAGGTCAACCGGACCCATCGTGTGCATGGCGCCGATCGTGACGTGCCCGGTGTGGACCCCGCGCAGGGCCTGGAGCTCCGCATCGGCGGACTCGAGCTCGGCCAGGATCCGCCGGCTGCGCACGACCAGCGCCTCGCCGGCCTCGGTCAGCGCGACGCGCCGGGTGGTCCGTTCGACCAGCGCCAGCCCCAGCTCGTCCTCGAGCCGGCGGATCTGCTGCGACATCGCCGGCTGGGCGATGTGCTCGTTGGCGGCGGCCCGGGTGAAGTTCCCCTCCTCGGCCAGGGCGACGAGATAACGGAGCTGCCGAAGTTCCATAAGCTGGGATTATGAATGAGTACGGAATCTCATCTTGGACTTCTGACCGTATGGCCTCCATCATGAAGCCGCAGTACCTCTCCTCCCTCGAGCGCGCCCCGAGCTCCGGCCTCATATCCCGCCGGTTCCGGGGCGCTCTCATTTAAGGCGCCGGCCAGCGAGCGGCGCTGGTCAGCGGGGTAGGGACCGGTCAGCCGTAGAGACGGACCAGGCACTCGGCGACCATCGCCGGCTTCTCGGAGCCCTTCACCTCGATCGTCACCTTGAGCTTGCCCTGCTTGCCGCCCGGGACTTCGTCCACGGACACGAGCTCGGCGCCGCCGCGCCACTCGCCACCGACCGGCAGCGGGGCGGGAAAGCGAACCTTGTCCAACCCGTAGTTGACCCCCGCGACGGCGTCGGTCACCTGCAGCAGCTGCATGGTTATCGGTGCCGCCAGGGACAGCGTCAGGTAGCCGTGGGCGATCGTGCCCCCGAACGGTGAGGCCTTGGCGCGCTCGGGATCGACGTGGATGTACTGATGATCACCGGTCGTGTCGGCGAACTGGTTGACGCGCTCCTGGTCCATCACCTGCCAGTCGGTGTAGCCGAGGTGGCTGCCGACGTGATCGGGAAGTTTGGCCATCTCGGTCTTCAGCCCCGCGCTCTCCTGGGTGCTCACGCTCTGTCCTTTCGCTGCGGCATGGAATGAGTCCGCCATGGCTATCACAGGTCCCCGCTCCCGGGGGCGTATGAGGTAGTCGGGCGGGAATTAAGTGAACTGGCACTTCGTACCGATAGGTACGAAGCATGGCGATTGTCGAGCGAAGCCAGGATCCGGGGCCATCCACAGGTTGTGCCGCCGCCGGCCAGCACTTTTCCTGCGCGCTGAGCGCCGTATTGATGGCTCGCGTGCGGGATTTCGGCGGCGAGCCGGCTGTGACCGAGCTCCTCGAACGCTCGGGCGTGCGGCGCTCGGTGGCCGAGCTCAGCGACATCGTCAACTGGATTTCCTATGACGAGGCGGTCGCCCTGTGGCGCACGGGAGCCGCGATCACTCACCATCCCCAGTTCGCGCGGGCGGTGGGCGAGGATGCGGCTCGCCGTCTGAACGGCTCCCCCGTGGCCACGTTGTTGCGCTCGCTCGGGTCGCCGGAGGCGGTCTACAGCCAGATCGCCACCACCGCCGCCAAGTACTCGACCGTCGCCCACCTCGAGGCCGTCACCTCGGGACCCGGGTTCGCCCACATCCGCGCCACCCCGGCTGACGGCTTTCAACGCAGCGCCGAGCACTGCGCCTGGACCTGTGGCCTGCTCTCTCAACCGGCGATGCTGTTCGGCCTCCCGGCCGCGACCGTCGAGCACGAGTGCTGCGCAGCCTTCGGCGCGCCGGCCTGTGAATACCACGTGACGTGGTCAGCCGAGGACGCCCGGTCCGGTAGTGAGTCCTCGGTGCAGATCGGGATCCTCGAGCGACAGCTCGAGGCGATGAAGGAACGGCTCCAGAGCATGTTCCAGACCGCCTCCGACCTGATCGGCGCCGGCCAGCTCGAGGATGTGCTGGCCCGGATCGCCGACCGGGCCGCGACCGAGGTTCGCGCCCCGCGCTACCTGCTCGCCATTCGGATGCCGGGCAGCGAGGAGCTGCACCTGCACCACCGCGGCCTCGAGCCCGGTGAAGCCGAACGTCACGCTGAGCATCTGTTGGAACGCCATCCGCGCCAGCTGCCGGACTCCTGGCTCGCCGTTCCGGTGCGCTCCAATCGACACGACTACGGGCGTCTGCTGGCCATGTACGACACGGGGACGACCTTCTTTCCCCAGGAGCGCGAGCTCCTGGAGGTCTACGCCCGGTACGCCGCCAGCGCGCTCGACAGCGCCACCGCGTTGCTCGAGGCCCAGCGACGTTATCGGCAATCCAGCGCGCTGCTGGGCCTGGCCCGGGCCCTGGCCACCGCCGGCACCAGTCAGGAGGTGGCCCAGCGTCTGGCCGAGGCCGTGCCGGGCGTGGTGGACTGCGATCGCGTCGGAACGTATCTGTGGGACTCGGCCCGGGGCGAGCTCGTCCGGGGAGCGCTGAATCAGGTCGGCGGGGGCGAGCCGGTCCTGGCCTCCGAGCACTCGAGCTGGACACCGTCGGCCGGCAGCATCCTCGACCGGCTGGTGGCTGACCCCCAGCCCGATCCACTGTTCCTGGACGAGGCCAACGGCGACCCCCAGCTCCGCAAGATGTTCCGGGCCGCGGGCTTTGCGGCCACGATCATCGTTCCCCTGGCTGCCCCGGGTCGCCTCCTCGGTTTGCTGGCGGTCTCGGTGTACGACGCGCCCCACCGCCTGCGGCCCGCCAGCGACCTTCTCGACCGCCTGTCTGGGGTCGCCGCCCAGGCCACGACGGCCCTCCAAAACGGCGAGCTCGTCGATCAGATCACCTACCAGGCTCTGCACGACCAGCTCACCGGGCTGGCCAACCGGGTTCAGTTCACCACCGGGTTGCGCGGCGCGGTGCACGACGCCCGCGGCACGCGCCAGGACGTCTCGCTGTTCTACATCGACCTCGATCGCTTCAAGCCCGTCAACGACGAATACGGCCACGAGATCGGCGATCAGATCCTGGCCGCCGTCGGTGCTCGGCTGAAGGGCTGCGCCCGGACCACCGATGTGGTGGCGCGGCTTGGCGGAGACGAGTTCGCGATTCTCGTCGCCGCCCAGAGCGCAGATGACCTCGTCGAACTGCCCAACCGGATTCAGGCCGCCTTCCGCCGTCCGTTCCGGGTCGCAGGACACGAGATCCGCCTCGGGGCCAGCGTCGGGCGGTCGGTGTTTCCCTCCGACGGAGAGGACGCCGAGGCACTGCTGCGCCACGCCGACGCGGCGATGTTCGAGGCCAAGCGCCATCGGCGCGAGCCCCCCGCGCTCGTCGCCGACTCTCCGACCGGCGGCTGAGTTGGGGCTCCGGTCGGGGCCCCTATACTTGCCCGACCCGGACGAGGAGCCCCTCGCGTGCAGGAAATGGTCATTTACGGCGTCAGCTTCGACATGGTGGGCAAGCAGCCCATCGTGCTCCTGAAGACCGTCGAGAACAACAAGTTCCTGCCCATCTGGATCGGCCATCCCGAGGCAGCGGCGATCCTCATGAAGCTCCAGGGAGCCTCGACTCCCCGTCCTATGACGCATGACCTGCTGTCCGAGATGCTGGGCGAGCTCGAGGTCGAGTGCACGCGCGTGGCCGTGACCGAGCTGCGGGAGAACACCTTCTACGCCTCGATCAGCCTGCGCGCAAACGGTCGCGAGCTCGAGATCGACTCGCGTCCCAGCGACGCCCTGGCCCTGGCCGTGCGCTCGGGAGCCCCGATCTTCGCCGCCGACGAGGTCATCTCGGAGTCCGCGATCGAGTTCGAGCACGAGGTCGAGGACACCGAAGAGGTCGTCGAGAAGTTCAAGGACTTCCTCGACCGCGTCACCCCGGAGGACTTCGCCTCCGACGAGTAGGGCTGCGGTCGCGTTTTGGGGGTTCAGCGGCCCCGCGGCCGTGCGACCCGCGGCCGACTACACGCGCGCGGGAACCGCGCCCAGCACCCGCTCGACCAGGCCGTCGAACGAGATCCCGGCCGCCTCGGCCGCCTGCGGCAGGAGGCTGGTCTCGGTCAGCCCCGGAATCGGGTTGAGCTCGAGCACGAACAGCTCTGAGGTCTCGGCGTCCATCATCAGGTCCACGCGCGCGAAGCCCGCGCAGCCGAGCAGACGATAGGTCTGGACGGCAATCTCCGCCGCCCGCGTCGACACCGCATCGTCAAGCAACGCCGGGCATTGA
>DASXHG010000212.1:0-1574 GCA_036488625.1 Solirubrobacteraceae bacterium
ACGTGTGCCCGCTGATCGTCAGCAACCTGGCCGCGGCGCAGCGCAGCCTCGGTGCGGCCGCCTCCCGGGTCAAGATCCTGGCCGTCACCGTCGATCCCCGCCGCGACACCCCGTCGGCGGTCCGCTCGTTCCTGCGCGTCCGCGACGCGCTCGGCCGCATGGACTACCTGCTCGGGTCGATGGCCGCCCTGAGGCGCACCTGGAAGGCGTGGGACGTCGCCGTCGTGACCGGCAAGAACAAGCTCACCGCCGGCCACTCCTCGATCATCTACGGGATCACCGCCAGCGGCCGGATCGCCGTCGTCTACCCCTCGGACTTCACCCCGGCCGAGATCGTTCACGACGTGCCGCTGCTCGCCTCGAGCTGAGCCCGGACTCGCGGGCGGGCGCCCCTCGCTCAGCGTCAGGCGCGCTGGCGCTCCAGCACCCGGATGTCGTGTGACAGCCCCTCGGGCGTGAGCTGATCGGCGGCGAACCCAACGCGCTCGAGCCCACGCTTGTCGATCAGGATCACGAACGTCGAGTGGTCGATCTTCGGGGTCACCGGCTGGATGCCGTAGGCCTTCCACACCGGGCGCAGCCTCGACTCGGGACCGCTGACGAAGGCCAGCCGGCCGCTCATCTCGTGCTGAGCCAGAAACATCCGCCGGTTCTTGACCGTGTCCTGCGCCGGCTGGACGCTGACCCCGATCGCCGGCACGCCGCGCCCGTTGCCGGGGAGCTCGTTCAGCGCGCCCTTGATCTGCTCGACCATGAACGGGCAGGCGTCGTGACACAGCGCATGGATGAAGGTGAGCACGACCACGTGGCCGCGGTACTGCGAGAGGCTCACGCGGTGGCCGTTCTGATCGACCAGCGTGAAGTTGTGCGCGTGCAGGTTGGGGGGCATCAGCGGCCCGTCAAACGGCGAGTTCGACGGAGGCGCGGAACTGCTGCGGGTGGCCGACGGGCCACCGGCGGTCAACAGGACGACGACGATCGCCGCCAGCAGCGCGAGGAGCACGCCCATCAGCGCCCGCTGAAGCTTCACCGCAGTAACCATGGCAGCGATTTTCGCATCCGCGCGGCGACGCCGGTCCGCTCAGGGATGATTGGCACATGGACCGCGAGCTCATGGCGATCTTGCGCACGGCGGTGGCCGACCCGCGTGTCCTGGCCGCGATCGCCGCCGTCCCCCGGGAGCGATTCGTGGCCGAGGGCGATCGCGAGCGCGCCTACGAGAACGTGGCCCTGCCGATCGCCTGCCACCAGACGATCTCGCAGCCGCTCGTCGTGGCCCGGATGCTCGAGCTGCTCGAGCTCGCCCCCACCGATCGGGTGCTCGACATCGGCACCGGCTCGGGCTATCACGCCGCGCTGCTGGCCCAGCTCTGCGACCACGTGTGGTCGATCGAGCGCCACCGCGAACTGAGCCGACGCGCCAAGCGCACGCTCGCCGACCTCGGGATCATGAACGTCACCTGCCTTACCGGCGACGGCTCGGGCGGGCTGCCGGCCAAGGCCCCGTTTCAGGCCATCAACGTGGCTGCCGCGGCCAGCGAGAGCGTGCTCGCGCCCCTGGAGGCGCAGCTGGC
>DASXHG010000295.1:0-13926 GCA_036488625.1 Solirubrobacteraceae bacterium
CCAGGACCAGTTCCTCGTCCATCGCCGGGAAGGGCTGCCGTGCCCGAACTGCGGCCGGCCGATCCGCAAGCTGGTCGTCGGCGGCCGCGGCACCTACGTGTGTGAGCATTGCCAGCCGCGCCCGCGCCCGCGCGCGGGCACTCGGCGCCGGGTCGCCGGTTAGGCGCGGCCGGCGGCACCCGGGAGGGAGCCGCGGAGGCGCTCCTCAGGTCCGATTCAGCTTGGGAACGGGGTGTCCCGGGGACGTCCTCTGCCGAGGCTCCGTCCGAAACTTCGACATATCGCAACTAAGGGACGGAGCTTCCCAGCGAGAGGCTCACTCACCTGGAAAATGCGCTCGTCAGGGACACTGTTTCCGGGTGAGCGGGGCGCGGACGCGCGAACGCCCGGATTCCCGGCGGCCGGTAGCTCGGTCAGGCGGCCAGCAGCTCGGTCAGCCGGCCGGCGCGGTCCGCCGCCAGGAGCTGGTCGAAGCCGCCGATCGGCTCGCCGCCGATCAGGATCTGGGGGAAGGTGGCCATGCCGGTCAGCTCGATCAGCTTGGCCCGGCTGTCCGGGTCCCGTGCCAGATTTATCTCCTCGTAGGGAATCTCGCGCTTCCCGAGGAGCGTCTTGGCGCCGGAGCACATTGAGCAGTAGTCGGTCGTATAAACGGTGACGGATTTCATAACTTCAAAAAACATAGCGCAGGGGTGAGCGGTGCCCGGACCGTTGAAGACCGAGGCCATCGTGCTGCGCTCGATCCGCTACGGCGAAGCCGACCGGATTTTGCACATTTACACGCTGGCTCACGGACGCCTGAGCGCGATTGCCAAGGGCGCCCGCCGCTCGCGCAGCCGCTTTGGCGCGCGGTTGGAGCCGTTCATGCACGTCCGCGCCCTCCTGCACGAGGGCCGCAGCGACCTGCTCACCGTGACCGGCGTGGACACGATTTCCATACATGCCGGCCTGCGCGAGCATGCCGCCACGCTCGACGCGGCCGCCCGGGCCTGTGATGCCGTGACGCGGCTGTTCGAGACCACTGACCCCCATCCCGAGGTGTTCCGCCTGCTGGCTAACGAGCTGGCGCTGCTGAGCGGCGATCCGGCCCAGGCGCGCACGGGTAACGGCCTCGCCTTTCGCCTCAAGCTCCTGCTCGCAGCCGGGATCGTGCCTCAACTCGCCGCCTGCGCGGTGTGCGGTGAGGCCGAGCACCTGAGCGGGTTCTCGGGCGCCGCCGGCGGCGTCGTGTGCAACTCGTGCGAGGCGGCGTCCTTCTCGCTCGAGGAGGACGCCTACCAGTTCCTGGTCGATGCCCTGGGAGCACCCCTGGCCCAGGCGCCCGACGGCTCACCCCGGGCGCTACGCCAGGTGGAGCGGGCGATCGGCGACACCGCCGAGCATCACGCCCAGGTGCGGCTGCGGCCGCTCCTCGCCGCCTGAGCGGACTCCGCCCAGCGGCTCGGGCCCGGCCCTGACTGTGGCGTCTCTGTAACGGTCTGAGTCTGTGCCCGGTCGCGGTGTCAGAATCGGGCTATGACCGAACAGGCCATCAGCGCTGGCTACGAACACCCCGGCGGGGCCGTGGCCGAGCGCTTCGCGCTGCGGGTGCAGGCCCGCGAGGAGGCCGAGCTCTCTCCGCTGGCCGTTCGCTCCTACCCCGACCGGCGCCGGCGTCCAGAGCCGGTCTGCGGTCTGCGCACGCCGTTTCAGCGCGATCGTGACCGCATCGTCCACACCAAGGCCTTCCGTCGCCTGAAGGACAAGACCCAGGTGTTCGTGGCTCCGAGCGGCGACCACTACCGAACGCGCCTGACTCACACCCTCGAGGTGACGCAGGTCTCGCGGACCGTCGGACGCGCGCTGGCCCTCAACGAGGATCTGGTCGAGGCGATCGGGCTCGGACACGATCTCGGGCATCCGCCGTTCGGCCACGTGGGGGAGGAAGCACTCGATCGTTGCCTGCAGGAGCGCTTCGGGACCCGCTTTCTCCACCACGAGCAGTCGCTGCGGGTGGTTGACGTGCTCGAGCGCGATGGACAGGGGCTCAACCTGACCGAGCCGGTTCGGGATGGGATCGTCAGCCATTCCGGCCGGGCTCCCGAGCCGACCACCCTGGAGGGAAAGATCGTCCGTCTCGTCGACCGGGTGGCCTACATCAACCACGACATCGATGACGCGCTCCGGGCCGGGGTCCTGGACATCGCCGATCTACCGGCGGAGCCGATCGAGATCCTGGGGGACACCGGGCCGCATCGCATCGATCGGCTTGTCCACGACCTGGTCGAGGAGTCCGACGCCGCCGGCGACATCGTCCAGGGCGAGACGGTTGGCGCGGCGATGAACGCGCTGCGGACGTTCATGTTCGAGCACGTCTACCTCGGGCCGGTGGCCACTCGAGAGCACACCAAGATCCACGGCGTGGTCGGGACGTTGTTTGATCATTACTGCACCCATCCCGAGGAGATCCCGGCGTCGATTCCGTCCGGCGAGCTCTCCCGACGGGTCACCGACTACATCGCCGGGATGACCGACCGCTACTGCATCAAGCGCTACGAGGAGCTGACCGTTCCCGTGGCCTTCGCCCCGTGAGCCGCTACACCGCCGATTCCCGTGACCACGTCCTGGCCGCGGTCGACATGCTGGCCCTGGTCGGATCGCGGGTCGAGCTGCGCCGGGCCGGCGTCGACAGCTACTTCGGGCTGTGCCCGTTCCATGAGGAGCGCAGTGGCTCCTTCCACGTGCGCCCGGATGAGAAGCACTATCACTGCTTCGGCTGCCAGGCCAGCGGCGATCCCTTCAACTTCGTGATGGAGACCGAGGGTCTGGACTTCCGCACGGCGATGGAGACGCTGGCCGACCGCTTCGGGGTCAAGCTCGAGACCGAACACGAGGACCCCGGCGCCGCGGCACGCCGTGAGCGCCACGAGCGCCTGTACTCGCTCATGAGCCGCGCCACCACCTATTACGCCCGCTATCTGTGGGAGGCCCAGGAGGCGGCGCCGGCGCGGGACTACCTGCTGCGCCGCGGTCTGAGCGAGGAGACGCTGCGCGAATTCAAGGTCGGTTACGCGCCAAGCGCGTGGGATCGCATGCTGCGCGCCTCGCGCAGCTCGGGCTACAGCGAGGAGGAGCTACTGGCCACCGGCCTGGCCCAGCGCTCGCGCAACCGTCCCGGCCAGATCTACGACCGCTTTCGCGAGCGGATCATGTTCCCGGCCAGCGACGCCCGCGGTCGCGTCCACGGCTTCGGAGCCCGGGCGATGCGCGACAACCAGCGGCCCAAGTACCTCAACACCTCCGACGGCGAGCTGTACCACAAGCGCGAGGTCCTGTTCGGCATCGACATGGCCCGGTCCGCGGGCGCCAAGGCCGACCGCATGGTCTTGGCCGAGGGCTACACGGACGTGCTCGCGCTCCACCAGGCCGGCGTGCGCAACGCCGTCGGGATCATGGGCACCTCGCTGACCGAGGAGCAGGTCACCGAGCTCGCGCGCATCGCCCACGTGCTCGAGCTCTGCCTCGACGCCGACCGTGCGGGCCAGGAGGCAATGCTCCGCGCCGCCCGGCTGGTCCGGGCGCGCAATCTCGAGCTGCGCGTGGTCGGTCTACCCGAAGGCGCCGACCCCGCCGATCTGCTGTTGCGCGATGGTCCCGAGGCCCTGGTCGAGCGGGTCGCGGGCTCGCAGCCGTTTGTGGTCTTCAACGTCGAGCGCATCCTCGAGCGGGCTGATCTGCGCAGCGCCGAGGGCCGCGACCGAGCCCTCGACGAGCTCGGCCCGGTGATGGCCGACGTGCCCGCGGCGAGCGTGCTGCGGGATGACCTGATGCGCCGGATCGCCGGACGGCTCGAGGTGACCGGTGGCCGGCTGGTCACCCTGCTGGCCGCGGCCGCCGACCGCGCCGCGCGCGGTGAGGTTCCCCGCCGAGCCCAGACGATCGAGCCCGGCGACGATGGTCCGGGCCCGACACCCACGCTGCGTCTCGATCCCGGACCGCGTTCCGAGCGCCTGTTCCTGGCCCTGTGCATCGCCCTTCCCGACCGGGGGACGGCTGCGCTCGAGTCGGTCGACATCGACGAGGTGCTGACCAGCGGCTCACTGCGGCGCGCTGCCCACCACCTCCAGGGCCGACTGGGGGCTCCGCTCAGCGACCTGCCCGCCGATGACGAGGAGTTTGCGCGCCTGATGGCCGGCCTGGTCGAGTTGGCCGGCCGCGTCCCTGATCCAAGCGCTCATCGCCTCGAGCACGCCCGCCTGGTCCTCGAACGCGACCGCCTGGACCGGGCGATCATCCGCGTCCGCGGACAGGGCGCAGGAACCGGCGACCTGGCCCGTCAGCGCGAGACGATCCGCGAGGCCATCCGGGCGGTGGGCTCGGACCTCGAGAGCGCGTTCTGATCCGGTAGCGCTGGCCGCAGCGCGCTGACGCGTGATCGCGGGCAGAGTGACGTCCCAAAATTGGCCCCTGAGCAGGGGAAGCTCCGTCCGGCGTGGATGCGAACATACGTTCGTGACCGATGGAGAGGACGGAGGAGATGGACAGGGAATCGCTGCGGCTGCTGCTGGCCCAGGGCATAAGCGTCGAGAAGATCGGCGCGCGCTTCGGAAAGCACCCGTCGACCGTGGCCTACTGGATGAAGAAGCACGGCCTCGAGGCCCCGAACCGGGCCAGGTTCGCGGCCAAGGGCGGGTTCGAGCGCGAGGAGCTCACGGCGCTCGTCGACGATGGCCTGACCATCGGCCAGATCGCTGATGTTGCCGGGCGGAGTCGCACGGCGGTCCGATACTGGCTGGGTCAGTACGGCCTCAAGACGGTGAGGGCGCGCGGGGGAGGTGCGGACGAGCAGCTGAGAGTCGCCAGGGCGGAAGGGAAGGCCACGATCGTTCGTGACTGTCGCCATCACGGACGCACGGCCTTCGTGATCGACGGCGAGAGTCGCTATCGCTGCCGTCGCTGTCGGTCAGACGCTGTCAGCCGACGCCGGCGGCGCGTAAAGCAGATCTTGGTTGCCGAGGCCGGCGGGTGTTGCCGGTTGTGTGGTTACGACCGTCACCCCGCGGCGCTGGCCTTTCATCACCTGGATCCCACGCAGAAGCGGTTCGTGGTTAGCGCCTGGGGCATCTCCCTCGGTCTCGATCGATTGCGAGAGGAGGCGCGCAAGTGCGTTCTCCTCTGCGCGAACTGTCACGCTGAGGTCGAACGCGGCAGTGCTGAAGTCGCGATAGATTCCCCATAGACTCGCCCCGTCGAGTTGATACACCATAATCCGGGGTAACTCAATTGGCAGAGTATTCGGCTGTTAACCGAAAAGTTGTGGGTTCGAGTCCCACCCCCGGAGCTTCACTCTAGAGGCGCCAGGCACGAGCCAAGCGGATCCTGCAACACGCTGAGCTCGGGTCGGCGATGATGCAGCCATGAAGATCTATGTCTGTTGGGGAACCTGGACAGTCGGCAAGCCGCTTCACGCGCATCCGTGCGGTGAGGCCCATGCGGCCGTGGTGAAAGCCGGCTACGAGCCCGAGGTCATCCGGTCCTACGGGCTTGGCCTGCTGCCGGGCGCGATCAACGGCCTGACCCGGGGGCGCCGGGAGGTCCGGTCCATGACCGGCAATGACTGGGTCCCCGTGCTGGTCCTCGATGACGAGACCGTGATCCAGGGCTCGAAGAAGATCATCGCCTGGGCCGCGGCCAACCCGGCACAAGAACCCGAGATAAGCCCCACGGGCGCGACGTCAACGGCCGCGGGCTCGGGAGCTTCGCCGGTCTAGGTCCGCTGATGCGCCACGCCGCCACAGTCGCCGAGCTCGAACGCTGGCGTGACCATGGGGCGACCTGGCGCGTGCGCGAGCTCACTGGCGAGGAGATCGAGGTCGAGCTCTGCACCTGCTCGGGTGAGCCCGTCGACCTCTTCCGCACTGACGACCCGGCCGTGATCGCCTTCCTGCGCGCGCAGCCGAGCACCCTCTAGCGCGACCTGCGCGCGCAGCCGAGCACCCTTTAGCGCGACCGCACGCGGCGCGCCATCGCCTCCACGAGGTCTGCCGCCCGAGCGGCGCCGGCGCCGGGGCTGGTCGCGCCGGCCAGGCGCTTCACGGCCGTGCCGAGCGACGGGTCGGCGACGGCGCGCCGCACCGCCAGCCGGAGCGTGGCCGGACTGAGCAGCCCCCAGGGCAGGCGGACGCCGAGCCCCGCCCAGTCCGCCCGGGCGGCGTTCTCGGCCATGTCGCCGGCGTGGGGGACAGCCAGCACGGCGGCACCGGAGACGATGGCGCGGGCCAGAGTGCCGTGCCCGGCGTGGCAGATGACCAGGTCGCAGCCGGGCATCGTCTGGGCGTAGGAGATCCATTCCACCAGCCGGGTGTTGGCGGGCACGCGGGCCGGCCCCGGCAGCGGCCGGCGGTTCCAGGTCGCCAGCACGCGAATCGGCTCGCCCTCCAGCCCGGCCAGGGCGGCGCGGAGCAGGCGGTGGTCGGGATCCTGGGCAGTCGACGGCGCGACGAGCACGAGCGGCTCATCGCCGGGCGGCGGGTCCACGCGCTCGTAGGGCGGCTCCCAGATCAGTGGCCCGACCACCTTCACGTGCTCGGGCCACGCCCGCGGGTACTCGAGCTCGGGCAGCGTCCCGACCATGACCAGCTCGGTGCTGAGCCCGCCGTGGAAACGCTCTACGGGGGGGAGGCCGAGCCGGGCGCGCGACCCGTTCAGCTCCTCGCGGCCGCGCGTCAGCCCCTTGGCCACGGGGCGATCGAAGGCTCGCCAGAGTGCCCTCCCCGCGGCGCTGCGGGGCAGCCGCGCTCCCACGGCGTAGGGCGGCATGCCCGGCGCTCCGACCGGATAGACGTGGGGGATCAGCGTCGCCGCCGGAACGCCCTCCTGCTCGGCGGCCAGCGCCGGAGCCAGGGTGAGGATGTCGTGGACGACGACGTCGGGCGCGGCGGCGGCGAGCCCCGGACGCGTGACCTTCGCCGCGTGGACCATCGCCGCATAGGGCT
This sequence comes from Solirubrobacteraceae bacterium, assembly GCA_036488625.1. Taxonomy (GTDB): domain Bacteria; phylum Actinomycetota; class Thermoleophilia; order Solirubrobacterales; family Solirubrobacteraceae; genus Palsa-465. The sequence continues at coordinate 6,975 of DASXHG010000295.1, forward strand.
GAATCGGACGTTCCCGGGTGGGGAAGGCGGGGTACTCGGGCGCGGCGATGAACGTCATCCCGTGCGCCTCCACGGGCTCCTGCCAGCGAGTCCAGGTCTCGTAGGTGACGTCGTGGCCGCGGGCGACGAGCTCGGCACCCAGGGCGAGCATGGGAAAGGCGTGGCCCGGCTGCCCGAAGGCGCCCAGGAAGAAGCGCAGCGGCGCGGCAGCCGGGCCTGCGGGAGTGCTCAACCGGCCAGCTCGGCCACCGCGCGCAGCTGCTCGATCCGCTCGTCAGCCGTGAAGGCCATCGGGCTGACCATCAGCGTTCCCACCCCCGCGTCGCGGAAGGCCTGGATCCGCTCGCGGACGAAGTCGCGGGGGCCGCAGAGGCAGATCGAGTCGATCAGCTCGTCGGGGATGGCGTGGCCGGCCTCCTCCTTCTTGCCGTCCAGGTACAGGTTCTGGATCTCGGCCGCGGCGTCTTCGAAGCCGTAGCGCTGGACGAGGTTGTTGTAGAAGTTCTGCTTGCGTGAGCCCATGCCGCCGATGTAGAGGGCGAGCACGGGCCGCATCAGATTGCGCGCCTTCTCGCGGTCGTCGGAGATGTAGGCCTGGACGGTCGGCGCCATGTCGAAGTCGTCCAGTGACCGGCCGGCTCGGTCGGCGCCCTCCTGCAGGCGCTCGCGGAAATCGGCCACGTGCTCGGGCGAGAAGAAGGTCGGGATCCAGCCGTCGGCCACCTCTCCGGCCAGCGCGGTGTTCTTGGGCCCGATCGCCGCGAGGTAGATGGGAATCCGTTCCTGCACCGGGGTGATCATCAGCTTCAGCGCCTTGCCGGGACCGTCGGGGAGGGGCAGTTCGAGGGTCTCGCCCTTGAACTCCAAGCGCTCGCGGGCCAGCGCCTTGCGCACGACGGTCACGTACTCCCGTGTGCGCTGGAGCTGGCGCCCGAAGCGCTGGCCGTGCCAGCCCTCAGCCACCTGGGGCCCCGAGGAGCCGATCCCCAAGATCATCCGCCCGCCCGAGAGCTCGTCAATCGTCGCGGCGGTCATCGCCGTCAGCGCCGGCGAACGGCCGGGCATCTGGAAGATCGCCGAGCCAAGTCTGATCTTGGTCGTTCCGGCAGCCAGCCAGGCCAGTACGGTGGCCGCGTCCGAGCCGTAGGCCTCAGCCGCCCAGACGGAGTCGTAGTCGAGACGCTCGGCCTCCTGGACGGTCTGGAGCTGGTCCTGCGGCCCCATGCCGAGGCCCCAGTAGCCGAGGTTCACACCCAGTTTCATGTGCAAGGTTCCTTTCGCGGCGAGGACATCTCTTGTGGGCTCCGGCGGGCACAGTTACAGTGGCGCCGCCGCCACCCAGCGCGGCGAACCCTATGCGAACCCGGCCGCGAGCAACCAGCACCGACCTTCGACAGGCGATCGACTGCCTGCCCCAGCGCACCCGGATCGCCATGCTCGAGGGCATCGCCGCCAATCCGATCATCGCCGGCGCCTACTCGACCGACGACGGCGTCTGTCCGATGCTGGCCGCTCACCGGGCCGGCGGCCGGACGAGTCTGATCGCCTTCGCGCGGGCCTGGGATCGGTTCGCCTTCCGTGATGCCCGCAGGGCCCGCGCCCGCCGCGCTACCGAGCGTGAGCTGCGCGTCCTCAAGGCCCACCTCGAGCTGAGCCTGCTCGAGGATGAGGCTCCTCAGACCGGGCTGGCCGCGGCGCGCCATGAGCACGTTGCGCTGCAACGCCGTCGCGCTGAAGAAGATGAGCGCCGGGAGGCCCGGGAGCGACGGGAGGCTCGGGAGCACCGGGAGACCCAGGAGCGCGGCCGGCGTCCGGGGATCGCGACAGCGCAAGCATCCAACCCGCGCCGTCAGCGCCCCGGCGATCCGGACCGCAGCGCCGAGCTCGGCCGCCGCGCGGGCTGGTCGTGGACGCGGCTGTTCCGGCGCTATGACGAGTACGAGCTGGCCCTGAAGCGTCTCGAAGCCGACACGCCCACGACGGGCCCGGCCTCGGTTCCCGCCGCCCGCGTCTAAGCCGGCGTCAAACCGTGACCGATAGCCCGCCCGGCATCCCGCCTGGGGCGTGGAAGATGATCTCCGGGATCACGCAGGCGGGGGAGACCTTCATCAGCATCCGCACCGCCTCGGCGATGTCCTCGGAGCGGATCATGTCCTCCGCGGACACGCTGCCCTTGATGAAGTCCGTCATCGGCGTGTCGACGAAGGCGGGGCACAGCGCGGTGGACTTGATGCCCTCGCCGCCGATCTCCTTATTCATGGCCTCGGTGAAGCCGATCACCCCAGCCTTGGTGGCCGAGTAGACCGACAGCCACGCCTCACCCGCCTTGCCCGAGATCGAGGCCGTATTGACCACGATCGAGTTGTGATGCTCGGCCGCCGCCGCCCGCAGCAAGGTCGCGCTCTCGCGGTAGAAGAGGATGATCGAGCGCAGGTTGACATCCAGCTGCATATCCAGGCGCTTGGTGTTGATCTCGGCCACCGGGGCGCCGATCCCGACACCGGCGTTGTTGACCAGCATGTCGAGCCGGCCGAAGCGCTCCTCGTGCTTGGCCACCACGCCGCGGATCGTTTCCTCGTCGGCCATGTTTCCGGCCACGTGGATGACCTCGGCGCCCTCGCCAAGCGAGGCTGCGGCCTGCTCCAGTTTCTCCGGACGGCGGGCGGTCAGCGTGACCCCGTAGCCCTCCTCGAGCAGCATGCGGGCAATCGCCAGACCAATCCCGCTTGATCCACCGGTCACAATCGCGGCCTTGTCTGCCATCACGTCTCCTCACTCGGGTACGGGGAGGGGTATCCAATCAGGCGGCGGGCTCCGCCGCCGTGATACTTGGATCCCGTGACCGACACGCAGGCCCAAGCTCCCGGCCCGGTCGTGCCCGCCGAACCGTCGGCGAGCGAGGTCGGCGCCGAGCGGCGGACCTCGCCGGTGGAGCTTCTCTGGGACCTGGTCTTCGTCTACGCGGTCACGCAGGTGGCCGCGATCCTGGCTCACCGGCCCGGCTGGGGACGGTTTGGAGAGGCGATGCTGCTGCTGGCCCTCGTCTGGTGGGCCTGGTCGGCGTTTGTCTGGGCAGCCAACGCTCAGAGCGAGGGCTCGCGTTCGCTACGAGCCGTGATGCTGGCGGCGACGGCGCTGATCTTCCTCGTCGGGCTCGCCCTGCCGCAGGCCTTCGGGGCCGAAGGGATCCTGTTCGCCGTCGCCTACATCCTCGTGCGTCTGCTCCACCTCGGCCTCTACGTCGACGCCAGCCGCCAGGGCAACGCGGCATGGTCGGCGATCGCCGGCTTCGGCGTGACCGTGCTCATCGGCATGGCGCTGCTTCTCGCCGGAGCGGTGTTGCTGCACGGCTGGGGCCGGGCGCTGCTGTGGACGGCCGCGGCGGCCATCGACTACGCCGGACCCGCCTGGCTGACGCGCCAGCGTCTGCGCGGCCTGCAGCACGTGGCGGTGGCCCACTTTGCCGAGCGCTACGGGTCGTTCGTGATCATCTGCCTGGGCGAGTCGATTCTCGCCGTCGGGGTCGGCCTGGGCACCGCGACCGACCGGCTCACCGTGGCCCAGGTGGTCGGCGCGGTACTTGCCCTGCTTATCGCCATCGGTCTCTGGTGGACGTACTTCGATCGCTTCGCCGAACGCGCCCAGGCCCGGCTTCGCCACGACCCCGATCCGGTGCTGGCCGCCGCCGACGCCTACAGCTACATCCATCTCATCATCGTGGCCGGGATCATCATCTTCGCCGGCGGCGTTCGGCTGGCCGTCCACCGCTCCATAGGGGCGCCGATGCCGATCAGCGGACGCCTGTACCTGTGCGGCGGCGTCGCGCTCTACCTGCTCGGCCTGGCCGCCTTCCGCTGGCGGATCGCCGGCGAGCGCGGGGTGCTACGACCGCTGGCGGCCGTGGCCGTGCTGATCCTGGCGGTGGCCGGCGGCGGCCTCCCGGCCTGGGCCATAGGGGCCCTGATCGCCGGCGTTCTCGGCGGGCTGTGCGTTGTCGAGTCGATCGCGGAACGGACCGACGGCGCCCATTCAGCCGACGAAAGCGGCGGTCAGGACTCCCGCGACCTCGAGGGCGAGCCCGAGCCGGCCTCTCGGGCGCCCTCGACGAGGTAGCTGACCATCCGGTGCGCGAGGGCCGAGGCGAAGCGGAGCTCTGGAGCCGGTGGGGTCACCGGATGTGACAGGGCGGCATCGGCCCGTTTCGCCACCGCGGGCGCGGCGCCGCGGACCACGTCGATCGCGACTTCACTGGCCGATCGCACGACCGCTGGCTCAAAGGACCAGAGGACCTCGAAGCGGCGCTCGGGGTCGGGAGATTCGGTTTGCGAGGGCTGCTCCCACGCCGCCAGACAAGCCTGCGCGTCCGGGGCGTCGATGACCAGAGTCCATTCGCGCGCCACGGGCTGATCGCCGGCGATCGGCACCTCGGCGGGCGCGTCCGTCGGCTCACGCAACGCACCGAAGTCGGCCAGAGCGACGGCGAGGTCGGTAGTCCGCCCCAGTTCACGCCAACGCCGCTCGGCCTGGCGGTAGAACCGTTCGGCTTGAAAAGAGCCGACCAGCAGGCCACGGCTGGCCCGCGCGCAGTACTCGTCTTCGATGGCCCGCGTGAGGCTCAGGACCGCGCGCTTGGAAAGAACAGCCGGCTGCACCTCGGCGTGGCGTTCGCGCAGGCCGGCGAACACCGAGGACGGAAGCGGCTGCTCAGAGCGCAGCACCTGGGCAATGGCGGCGGACATCGACAGGCCCTGTTCGCGCAGCCGGGCCACGGCGCGCACCTGCTCGGCATCACGGTCGCGATAGCGGCGGTGGCCACCGGGCAGCCGCTCGGGGGCGGGGAAGCCGTGACGGCTCTCCCACATGCGCAGGGTCCCGGCCGGGACCCCGGTGCGCTCCGCCAGCTGGGCAGTACTCAAGTCTCCGTTTCCGACCTCGATGATCGGGAACGATACATGTTGTTGCGCTTTTTCCAACACGCACAGTAAGGTGGAGATCAATGGCACGCTCGACAAGAACCGAGGGACAGATCTGATGCGCGTCCTGCTCACCGGCGCGACCGGCACGATCGGGCTGGCCACGGCCGATGCGCTCCGCGCCCGCGGCGATCAGGTCGTGGCTCTGTCTCGTGATCCCGAGCGAGGTCAGCGCGTTCTCGGCGACGGGGCGGAGGTCCATGCCTGGCCCGACCCGACCTCAGCGCCTCCGGCTGGCGATGCGCTGTCCGGTGTCGATGCCGTCGTCCACCTGCTCGGCGAGCCCGTCGCCCAGCGCTGGACCGATGAGGCCAAAACCAAGATTCGCGATTCACGGGTCCTGGCCACGCGACAGCTGGTCAGCGGGCTGAAGGATCTGCCGCAAGCCGAGCGGCCCAAGGTCCTCGTCTCGCAGTCAGCGAGCGGTTACTACGGGCCCCGCGGTGAGGCTGCCCTCGACGAGCAGGCCGCCCCGGGTGATGACTTCCTGGCCGGCGTAGTCGCGGCCTGGGAACACGAGGCACACGCGGCGGACTCGCTCATGCGCGTCGCCTGTACGCGCACCGGGGTGGTCCTCTCACCGAGCGGCGGCGCGCTGGCCAAGATGCTCCCGTTCTTCAAGCTCGGGGTCGGCGGCCCGGTCGCCGGCGGCCACCAGTACGTCCCCTGGATTCACCTCGATGATGTGGTCGGCGCACTGCTGTGCTGCCTCGACGAGACCGGCGCCCAGGGCCCGGTCAACGTCACCGCGCCCAACCCGGTGACCAATACCGAGCTGTCTCACGCCCTCGGTCGCGCGCTCGGGCGACCCGCCTTTCTGCCGGTGCCGGGCTTCGCCGTCAAGCTGCTGTACGGGGAGATGTCAGAGATGGTCACCACCGGTCAGCGGGTCATCCCCGCCCGGTTACAGACGCTCGGCTACCGCTTTCACCATCCGGATCTCGAGCCCGCTCTGCGAGACGTTCTGTCCGACTCGTGAAGGTCCACCGCCTCGAGCGTGAGCAGCGCATCGATTGGCCGCGGGACGAGGTCTTTGAGTTCTTTGCCGCGGCGCGCAATCTCGAACGCCTGACGCCGCCCTGGCTGCGGTTCGAGGTGCTCACGCCCGAGCCGATCGAGATGCGGGCCGGGACTGTGATCGATTACCGGCTCCAGGTCCACGGACTCCCGCTGCGCTGGCGATCCCGGATCGAGGAGTGGGACCCCGGGCACAGCTTCATCGACCGCCAGGTCCGGGGCCCATACGGACTCTGGCGTCACCGCCACACCTTCGCCGCCGACGGTCAGGGCACGATCGTCGGCGACAGTGTCGACTACGGGCTGCCGCTGGGCCCGGTGGGCGAGATCGCTCATCCGCTGTTCGTTCGGCGTGACCTGGAGCGGATCTTCGATTACCGGGGCCGTGCCGTCCTCGACGCCCTGTCCGACCCTGGCCGGGTGCCAGGGGCCGTCGCGTGAGCACGGCGATCGTGTGGTTTCGCCGCGACCTGCGCATCCACGACCACCCGGCGCTGTGCGCGGCGCTCGAGGCCGGCGAGCGCGTGGTTCCGGTGTTCTGCCTGGACGACGGGCTGCTCAAGGGCCGGCACGCGTCCGGTCCACGAACCCAATTTCTCCTTCAGTGCCTCGCGAATCTGGATGTCTCGTTGCGTGAGCGCGGCAGCCGGCTGTTCGTCCGCCACGGCCGGCCGGACCGCGAGATCGCCAAGCTGGCTCGCGCGTTTGACGCCGGATCGGTGCATTTCAGTGCCGACGTCTCACCGTTCGCCCGTGCCCGGCAGGAGCAGGTGGCCACCGCGCTCAAGGCCGACGGGATCGCGGCGCGCGCGCACCCGGGCCTGTTCGCCGTCGACCGTCTCCGTGACCTGACGACGGGCGCCGGAAAGGCCTACACCGTGTTCACGCCCTTCTACCGAAACTGGGAGTCACAGCCCCGCCGCGACGTGCACGGCGCGCCGAATGCGCTCCCGGATCCCGGC
>DASXHG010000302.1:0-3484 GCA_036488625.1 Solirubrobacteraceae bacterium
CGTGGCCATGCGCACCGCCCGCGAGCGCGGGGCGACGGTGCTCGCGGTCACGAACGTGATGGGCTCGCAGATCACCCGCCAGGCCGACGGAGTTCTCTACACCCGAGCCGGCCTGGAGATCGGGGTCGCCGCGACCAAGACATTCGTCAGCCAGATGACGGCCATGTACCTGATCGCGCTGAGGCTGGCCGAGGTCCGGGGGACGATGGACCGATCGCAGCTCAAGCCCGTGATCTCCGACCTCAAGCGGCTGCCGCACATGATCTCCGAGCTCCTCGAGCGCGACGTCTCCAACATCGAGACGATCGCCGAAGCCCATCACGCGGCGCCCTTCTTCCTCTATCTCGGGCGCCATATCGGCCTGCCCATCGCGCTGGAGGGAGCGCTGAAGCTGAAGGAGATCTCCTACATCGCCACCGACGCCTACGCGGCCGGTGAGATGAAGCATGGCCCGATCGCCCTGCTGGACAAGAACACGCCGGTCGTCGTGGTCGCCAACGAGTCCCCCGTCCGAGACAAGGTGATCTCGAACATGCAGGAGGTCCGCGTTCGGGGCGCGCGGGTCATCGCCGTGGCCACCGAGGGCGACGTGGAGATCGGCGAGCACGCCGACGAGGTGATCCGCATCCCCCGCACCGACTGGATGCTGGCCCCGCTGCTCGCGGTCATCCCGCTGCAGCTGCTGGCCTACAACATCGCCCGCCGCCGGGGCCTGAACGTCGATCAGCCCCGCAACCTGGCCAAGACGGTCACCGTCGAGTGACGACGGCGGCTGAGGTCGCTCCGGCGTTGACGCGTTCAATCGGTATCGATCTGCTCGAGATCGAGCGTCTGGAGCAGGCCATGGACCGGCGCCCGAGGTTGGCCGAGCGCCTGTTCACCGACGGCGAGCGTGCCTACGCCGCCGCCCGCGCTCGCCCCGGCCAGCACCTGGCCGCCCGCTTCTGTGCCAAGGAGGCGGTGGCCAAGGCGCTGGGGCTGGAAGCCTGGGACTTCCGCGATGTCGAGGTGATCTCCGATGGCGGCCCGCCTCAGGTCCGCCTGCACGGGGCGGCGGCGGCCCGGGCGGCCGGGCTCGCGGTGCAGATCAGCATCTCTCTCACCCACACCCGGCGCGAGGCGGCCGCCGTGGCCATCGCCTCCGCCGAGGACTGACCTGCTGGAAGCAGGACTTGTCATCGTGACCTCATCTCCGGACTGGTTTGAGCCGCTCCCCGACGCCGGCCAGCAGCGCGCGACCGATGAGTGGGCGATCGAGCACGAGGGCATTCCCGGCGCCGAGCTCATGGAGCGGGCCGGCGGCGGCCTGACCGCGCTGGTCGCCGCTCGCGCGCCCGAGGGCCGCGTGGCCGTCGTGTGCGGCAAGGGCAACAACGGCGGCGACGGGCTGGTCGTGGCTCGGCTGTTGCGCGAGCAGGGACGCGAGGTCGATGTGCTGTTGCTCGCCCCGGCCGATGAGCTCCGCGGCGATGCCCGGGCCAACCTCGAGCGCCTGCCCGGACCGGCGCCACGCCCGTTTGCCCCCGAGTCGCTGCGCGGTGCCGGCGCGGTTGTCGACGCGATCCTCGGAACCGGCTTCTCGGGCGAGCCCCGTGAGCCCGCCGCGGGGGCGATCAAGGCCATCAATGAGGCCGGGGCCACGGTCATCGCCTGCGACGTTCCGTCGGGGGTCGACGCCTCGACCGGGGAGGTAACCGGCGACGCCGTCCGAGCGGCAGCGACGGCTACCTTCCACGCCGCCAAGCCCGGCCTGTGGATCGCTCCGGGCAAGAACTTCGCCGGCGACGTGGTGGTCGTGGACATCGGAATTCCGGCCGGGGCGCCGATCGCGCCCAATGTCGGGCTGATCAGAGCCTCGATCCGCGATGCAATCCCGCGCCGCGGCCGCGAGTCGACGAAGTTCGCCGCCGGCAGCGTGCTCGTCTGTGGCGGCTCGCTGGGCTTGACCGGCGCGCCCTGCATGGCCTCCGAGGCGGCGATGCGCGCGGGTGCGGGCTACGTCACGGTGTTCTGTCCGGCCTCGCTCAACATCGTCTTTGAGCTGCGGCTGCTCGAGGTCATGAGCGTGCCGCTTCCCGACAGCGACGGAGCGCTGATGCAATCGGGTGCCGAGGCCGTGCGCGAGCGGACCGCGCGCTCGGACGCGCTCGTGCTCGGCCCCGGGGTGGGCCGAGCGGAGGAGACCGTCGCCCTGGTCAGGGACCTGGCCCGGACCGTGGAGATCCCGCTGCTGCTCGATGCCGACGGACTGAACGCTCACGCCGGTCATCTCGACGCCCTGGCCGGACGGCGGGCGGCGACCGTGCTGACCCCCCACGCGGGCGAACTGGCTCGCCTCCTGGGCCGGGAGAGCAAGGACATCGAGCGCCACCGGCTGGCCTCTGTCCGCGAGGCGTCGGCCCTGGCCAAGGCGGTGGTGGTGCTCAAGGGCGACGACACCCTCGTCGCCGAGCCCTCCGGTCGCGTCGCGGTCAGCCCGGGGGGCGCCTCGGCGCTGGCCACCGCTGGGACCGGTGATGTCCTGTCGGGCGTCACCGGCGCCTTCCTGGCCAAGAAGATGGACCCGTTTGCGGCTGCCTGTGCGGCGGTGGCGGTGCATGCCCGGGCCGGCCAGGTGGCCGCCCGGCGGATCGGGACCGAGGGCGTGATCGCCCGCGATGTGATCGAGGCGCTGCCCGAGGCCCGCCGGGAGGGCTGAGATGAGCCTGCGCGCGCTGGCGCGCGTGAACCTGGCGGCGGTCGAGCGCAACGTCGCGGCGCTCCGCGGCCGCCTCGCGCCCGATGTCCGCTTCTGCGCCGTCGTCAAGGCCAACGCCTCGGGCCACGGAGCGGTGCCCGTCGCGCGGGCGGCGCTGGCCGCGGGCGCCGACACGCTCGGTGTCGCCACCGCGCTGGAGGCGGCCGAGCTGCGCGCCGCCGGCCTCGCCGTCCCGGTGCTGATCATGGGGGCGGTGAGCGCCGAGGAGCTGCCGATCGCGCTCGAGGCACGGGCCGAGCTCGTGGCCTGGACCGCGGACTTCGTCGACGCCCTGGGTCGCAGGCGCGGGGCGCCCGTCGACGTGCACGTCAAGCTCGATACCGGCATGGGGCGGCTCGGCACGCGTCGCATGGCCGAGGCGCTCGAGGTGGCCGAGCGCGTTCTGGCCGCGGCGCCCGAGCTCCGCCTGGCCGGCGCGATGACGCACCTGGCCACCGCCGATGAAGATCCCGAGTTCGTGCGCGCGCAGCTCGCCAGCTTTGACCCGTTCGTGGCCGAGATGCGCCGGCGCCAGCCGCTTCTGGTCGCCCACGCCGCCAACAGCGCCGCCACCGTCGGGGAGCCGGCCAGTCACTACGACATGGTCCGCTGCGGGATCGCCCTGTACGGCTGCGATCCCATGAATGACGCTCCCGAGCACTACGGTCTCGAGCCGGCTCTGGAGCTGAGCTCCTACGTGGCGGCGGTCAAGCCGGCGGCGCCGGGGGAGAGCGTCGGTTACGGCCG
>DASXHG010000304.1:0-2171 GCA_036488625.1 Solirubrobacteraceae bacterium
GACCCGTCCGCGAACGTGATGTTGTCGGCGTCGACGCTGCTGATCGCGGGACGGCACACGATGCTGCCATCGCGGATCTGGGTCAAATAGTCCTGGCACAACGAGAGGCCCGCTGTGCGAAGGTCGGGATCGGGCTCGGGCGCTCCGAAGTCGGCCGGGTTGCCGGCCACGCGGATGATGCGCTCGCGCTGGCGTCGGCTCCACTCCTCAGAGCTGAGGTTGCGACGCTCGAGGGCGCCGAACAGCGTGTACCACTGCCAATCCGAAGACACCCCGTCGACCACTTTCTGTATCACGTACCGTGGCTTGCGAGATGCCGAGACGACCGGCGACGCGGGGGCAAGATCGGAGGCGATCTCAAGGCCACTGATCCCGTTGCCGTAGACCAGCGTCCGCCGGTCGCGGAAGCGCTCGGCGCCTGGGTAGTCAAAGGCATGGATCACGTCTCCGTTGAACTGGCTCAGCGCTGGGGGCACGTAAGGCTTGCGGAACCGCCCGGATGCGACCACCACGCCGTCGAAGGGCTCCCCGTCTACCTCCCATCGTGGCCGGACCTTCGCGACGCGGCTGCTGAGCCGGATCCGCTCGATCACGCCGAACCTGCGTGCGTAGGTGCGTAGGTACTGATGCACCTGCTCCGCAGCCGGATGCAGCGGGTGGTCAGCGGGAGCCGGAAAGTCTGAGAAGGCGGTCATCGCGCGACTGGTGTTGGTGTGCATGCCCGGCCAAACACCGCTGTGGGTAGCGGTCGTCTGCCACTGGCCGCCCAGGTCGCCGCTGGCCTCGAACACGGTCGGGTCAAACCCGGCCTGGAGGGCATGCTTGGCCGCGGCAAGTCCACCCGGCCCTGCCCCGATAATCGCTAGCCGCGCTCCCGGCAGCACACTCACACGAGCCAGCGTACGGCGCACCGTCACCCGGATCAAGGCGCACCGTGGCCTTGGCTGCGCTTCGCCGTCGGCTCCCAAATTGGAAGCTACGTGATCGGGGGCGGTGTCCCTTCGGCGCTGGCCAGAAGCGGCGGGTCCCACTGGCAGACGATGCAGGCGTTGTGGAATGCCGAACGGGCGAACTCCAGTGCCGTGGCGTGAGGATCGGGCGTGGAGCGGACGTCGGCCCAATCGAGGATGTACTCGCCGAGGTCGTCAGCCCACCGGGCAGTGGGTGGGCTAAGGCGAGCGCTGGCGAATTCCTTGGGCGCCGGATGCGCGAAGGCGTAGAAGGCGGCCTTGGGGTAGCGGCGATCGCCCGGCCACCAGCCGACGGCGACCTCCTCGGCATTCATGGAATTGCGCATGATGAACTCATCAGACGGGGGCTCGGCCGGCGATCCGGAGAACAGGTTCACGGCGAGGTCGAATGCGCCCCACCAGGCGTTGACCGGCGTCACTCGGGCTCGGTATGGGGCGCGAAACGCGGCTAGTACAAGTGATGCTCGGGTGGCGGCGGCAAAGTAGGATGCGACCGCCCCGGTGTCATACGTGGCGTGTTGCTCGTCCTCGTCGAGCGGGACCGTCCACGACACCTCTTGCGGCGTCGGGTCGATCTCCACGCGACCGACCAACACACGCGCGTGGTCGAGGATCTCCCGCGTCACGTCGCGGACTGGCCGGTCGGGCGTGAGCGCGACGCGGGCGGTGCGGCCGTCGCTGTGCTCGAGGAACGCCTCGTGCGCGTGCAGATCAAGTCCGGCGACAAACGCGCCCGATCGGTCTGGTGCCGGGAGCGGCGAGGTTTCCAGGCCGCGCGCGGTCAGCCGCAGCGCGGCGTGCTGCAACTGCGGCTCCCGCGGGGCGAGCGCGACCGCTAGCTTGCCGACTACCTGGCTGTGAGCGTGCACGGTGTCACAGGTCGCGCTCCACTCGCTGTAGTCGACTGATGGCCACGGCACGCTTACGGAGGCACTTTCGAGCGACGGATCCACCATCTCCGGATCGTCGGTGGCGACCGGGTTAGTTGTCGTCACTCGAATCAGGTGATCTGGGGCGGGACTAACCCTATGGGCGACCCCGTCCGCCGAAGTCGCGGTTACGGGCGTTCGAAGTGATCAGCCGCTGATGCTCGGCGTGGTCTGGAAGACGATCTGGACCGGCGCAGAGGTGATGCCACTCGTCGCGCACTGCGCCAGGAGACCAGCTGGGTCCGGGGAGTTGACCGAGGCAACTCCGGTG
>DASXHG010000328.1:0-4546 GCA_036488625.1 Solirubrobacteraceae bacterium
AGGCGCGCACCGCAGAATGAAGGACGATGAGGTGGTCGCCCATTACGCCCGCGCGGTCGACGGATCGCCGGGCGTCATCGGGCTCGGCAAGCTCGCCGGACGCGTGGGTGGCAGCGCTGTCATGACTACGCATCCTAGGAACCGCAGCTACCGCCTGTACGAGGACACCGAGCTACGCAACGATTTCGTGTTCGTCGAGGACCTCGCCGACGTCAGTACCGCCTGACCACGGCTGCCACCGGTCGCGTTTGACCTCGCCGCTAGCTGGATGCAGCGGGGCTACCGAGGGCCTTGGCCTTGATCGCGTCGAACTCGGCCTGGGTGATAGCGCCGCTGTCCAACAGCCGCTTTGCCGTTTCGATCTCGCTCGCGGGTCCGCCGGTCCCGGCGGTCGTGCGCACGTACTCATCCAGCTGTGCCTGAGAGGCCTGGACGTCCTTAATCCTTCGGTCGGCCATCCCGGTGTGATAGGCGATCACGTAGATCAGTACACCGACCCACGGAAGGACCACGATCAGGACGATCCACGCAGCTTTCGCCCAGCCCGAGAGGTCGTGGCGACTAAACAGGTCGATGAACACAGTGATGGCGATCCAGATAAACAGGATCCACGCAAAGACGATGAGGATGTCCCACAGAACGTTCAGGAACGGATACGACGACGCAGTGATCAGCAACGCGGTTTACCTCCGGTCGGTCGGCTTGAAGCGTCTAGGACTGCTTCGGCGACCGCAGCATCCCCTGCCCCGGGGGCGCCCGCATCACCTAGAAGGGATGAGGGCGCCCATCTCCTACTAGAGCCGACGCGGCGGCAACCAGCTCGGCGTTGTCGGCCGCGGTGCGGCCGTCGGGCAGCACGAGCACGTCCTCGAGTCCGACTCGTACGTCGATGCCGGCTGCGCCGGCGGCAGAGATGACTTCCCAGGTCCTGTCGCCCTTACCGTGCCAGAGTTGCGGCACGCCCTCGGGTGTCAGCTCCGCGATCGCCTGGGCGCCGTCCGCGCCACCATCAACGGCGACGACCACTCGCAGGATCTGGTGTGCGAACGAGCTCCCTCGGAGCGCCTCGGCGTCCGCCGGCACGGCCAGTCCGGCCTCGATCGCGATGCCCGCGTGCAGCGCAGCTCGGGCGACTCCCATCCAGCCGAGCTCGTTGACGTTCACCGAGACGAAGTCAGGCCGATGTCGCCAGGCGGTCATGGCCGCGGCACGAGCGAACGGATCGGGGTCAATCGCGGCCGAGGTCGAGAGCCCAATCGGCAAGCGCGGAGCCGCGGCACGGATCGCCGACACCGCGGCATCGCACTCCTTTGCGTCCAGGGTCGGCAACCCTCCGCGCCCGCGAGGGTGCAGGTGCACCGCAAACGCTCCCGCCGCCTGGACGGCGACCGCATCGGCGGCGAGCTCGGCCGGCGCCAGCGGTACCCCGGGGTGCTCGGCCCGTGTACGCCCTCCGTTCAAGCACGCCTCGACCGCCATCGGCCGAAGTGTGACGCACGGGGGCGCCGCGCCCGACCGGTCTCAGCTCACCGCCGAGCGTGAGAAGACGCGGATGGAGATCACGGTCAGGGCGGCCGCGAACAGGGCGACAACCGCCAGGCTGAGCCACGCCTCGGTGGCGACGTTGCTCATTCCCCAGATGTCGTGCAGTCCTCTGCCGGATGGGTCGATGAAGCCGTAGCGCAGCAGCGCCAGCGCGTGCGTGAGGGGCATCACCTTGGCGATCGCCGCCAGCGGGCCTGGCATCGCGCTGATCGGGAACAGCGCGCCGGCGAAGAAGAAGGGCAGGATCGCCAGCACGGGTGTCGCTCCGACGTAGTCCTCCTCCTTGGTGATGCGGCTGGCGACCGTCTCGGCGAGGCCGTACATGAACACGGTGAACAGCAGCGAGGCGGCGAAGAACCATGCGACGCCCGAAGGCGTGATGTGGAACACCCCGCCACGCAGAGCGGACAACCCGACCACGACCAGCGCCTGCAGCGCGGCCAGCACGAGCGCGACGATCAGGTTGCCGAGCACCAGATACGCGCGCGGGATCGGCGCGGCGAGGAGCTCACGTTGAGCGCCGCTGTGTCGATCGACGATCACACTCAGGCCGGCGAACACGCAGCTCAGCGGGATCACGAGTCCGACGGCGCCGACGCCGACATATGAGGTGTAGTCGATGCTCGAGTGCAGCCCGCCGGTGGCCTTCTTGAGCGCGGGGGCGAGGATCAGCGCGAGCAGCGCTGGGCCGAGCAGCGGCACCGCGATCTGGCGGGGCGTGCGCGACGTCAGCATCGCGCGGCGCCGGGCGAGCGTGAGGAGAGCGTTTGTCCGGCGAACACGGCGGGGCCGGGGCCGGGGGACTGATACTGGCTGGGCAATGGTTGACATCTCGGGGCTCCTGTCTAGTTCAGAGTGCTGCGGGTCAGCTGGAGGTAGACGTCGTCGAGGGTGGGGGCACGAGTCGCGAGCTCGGAGGCCCGCAACCGTTCGGCCTCGATGACGGCCAGGGCGTCGCTGAGCGCGACGTCGTGAAGCGGCACCGTCACGCGGGCGCCGATCGCGAACGCGTCCCCGTTTGCGATACCCCGCTCGCCAAGGCTCGCCAGTGCAAGCTGCGGATCGCCGTCGACGCGAAACTCGAGGATCTCGTCGCCGAGCCCGGCGAGCAACGCCCGGGGAGTGTCGAGCGCGACCAGCGAGCCCTCATGGATGATCCCCACGCGGTCACACAGCCGCTCGGCCTCGTCGAGGTAGTGGGTGGTGACGAGGATCGTCAGCTCTTCACGCGCGCGCAGTCCGGCGATCACGTCGAGCAGCTCGTGACGGATCCGGGGGTCGAGGCCGACCGTCGGCTCGTCGAGGAATAGAACCGTGGGCGCAGAGACGAGCGCCCGGGCGATCTCGAGTCGCCGCCGCTCGCCGCCGGAGTAGGTGCCGACCGGTCGGTCGATCAGCTCGGCGATGCCCAGCGAGCTGACGAGCTCGTCGATCCTCCGAGCGCCCTTTGTTGACGCGATCCCCCACAGCCGGGCGTGCAGCTCGAGATTGTCACGGCCGGTCAGGCTGCGGTCGACGACCGCCTCCTGGAACACGACGCTGCTCAGACCTCGTGCGAGCAGAGGCTGTTTGGCCACGTCGTAGCCGGCCAGATGCGCCGTGCCGGCCGTCGGGCGGATCGTCGTCGTCAGCATCCCGACGGTCGTCGATTTGCCGGCGCCGTTGGGTCCGAGCAGGCCGAAGACCTCGCCCGTGGCGACGTCGAAGTCGACCGCCTTGACCGCTTCGACTCCGCCCGGGTACGTCTTTCGCAATCCTCGTACTTCGATGGCATGCATTTCAGTCGTCTCCCGTCGCAGTGCTTTCGCGACGAACCGGTCACATCGACCGTGTCTGGCTCGTCTACTGATGAGACGGATCCCGAGCTGAGGATGTGACCGATGAGTGCAGAGCAGTGGCAGACGGAGCAGTTCGAGGAGAACCGAACCCACCTGAAGGCGGTCGCCTACCGGATGCTCGGGTCGATCGCGGAGGCCGACGACGCGGTGCAGGAGGCGTGGCTGCGCTTCAACCGTTCTGACACGGCCGCGGTCGAGAACACGCGCGCGTGGCTGACGACGGTGGTCAGCCGGGTGTGCCTCGATCTCCTTCGCGCCCGCCGGGCGCGCCGGGAGGAGCTCGTCGACGAATGGCTTCCGGACTCGATCGTGACGCTCGACGACGCCGACGATCCCGAGCAGCAGGCGCTGATGGCCGACGCGGTTGGCGTGGCTTTGCTCGTCGTGCTCGAGACCCTCTCGCCGGCCGAGCGACTCGCCTTCGTGCTCCACGACCTGTTCGGCCTCCCGTTCGACGAGATCGCGCCGATCATCGACCGAAACGTCGCCGCGACGCGCCAGCTGGCCAGTCGCGCCCGGCGTCGCGTCCGCGGCGCCGAACCCGAACCGCTGGCCCACAGCCTCGTCGAGCAGCGCAAGGTCGTGGAGGCGTTCCTGGCCGCGTCGCGCGAGGGCGACTTCGACGCGCTGGTGGCGGTACTGGACCCCGACGTGGTGTTCCGTGCCGACCGTGGCCCACACCTCGAGCCGGGCCCGTTCGAGATCAAGGGTGGCGCGGCGGTCGCCGAGGTGATCCTGGAGCGGGGCACGCCGGTCGCCCGCCTCGCGCGCGCAGCGATCATCGACGGCCAGGCCGGGGCCTACGTATCGCTGCCCGGCGGTCTGCTTTCGGTCGTCAAGTTCACGGTTGACCGGGGGCGCGTGACGGCGTTGGACCTGGTGCTCGATCCGGACACGCTCCGGAGCCTGCGGATCTGATCCGCGCCGCCCGTGAGTTAGACGGCCGTGTCGAGCGCGCCTGACGCGGGGACGGGAGGGGAGACGTCGGCCTCGTCGCTGGGGAGGGGGTTGGCGGGCAGGCGCACCGCGATCCCGAGCCCGGCGAGCGCGACCACGGCAAGGACGATCATCGCCGCGACGTAGGTGCCGTTTCCGGAGACGAGGTTGGAGACGAGGATCGTCCCCGCGATCGCCGTGCCGAACGACGAGCCCAGATTTGAAAC
>DASXHG010000350.1:0-2911 GCA_036488625.1 Solirubrobacteraceae bacterium
AACCGCAACGGCGGGTCGAGAAGCACGGCCTCCCCGTCGATCCCGGCCGCGACCTGCCGCTCCGACTGCACCTCGAACGAATTCGCGGCCCATTCCTCGATTCGCCGGCCGTGCTCCCCCCGATCCTCGTGCGCCCCGATCACCGCGATGCCGAGCTGCCCGGTGTCGAGCCGCGGTCGGGTTCCGGAGCCCACGGCGTGGCCCAGGCGGTAGGGATCGTTGGAGACGAGGACGACCGCGCTGGTCTCATGACGCCGCCCGTCGGGAGTCACCCAGTTCAGACCGAGTGGGGTGCTCTCTGGCCCGAGCACAGTCGGGACCGTGTCCAGGAGCGTGCGCAGCTTGGCGTTACGGTAGGAAGACTTCGCGACGGCTTCGGCGTAGACCCCGAGCGACACGTTGTTCACGAACACGCGGGTGTTCACCTCAGCGAGATCGACGACCCGCTCGCCCCCGTCGACGAACGCGTCCAGCGCCCCGACCACGTCATCGCGGTCGACGCCGAGATCAAGCGCGAAATGGTTGCGGGTCCCGGCCGGAACGCACACGTACGGGAGCCCATGCTCAGCGGCGATCGCTGCCACGACGGCCTGCGAGCCATCGCCGCCGGCCATGCCCAGCGCATCGGCGCCGTTAGCGATCGCCGTGCGAACGATGCTGGCCAGGTCATCTCCGGCACGCAACTCGATCGGCTCGACCCCTCGGGCGCGAGCCTCCTCGGCGACCTTGAAGCGCTCGGCCTTGCCTCCGCCCGATTTCGGGTTATAGAACAGCACCGGATGAGCGGGGCGCCCCGCCGGGGGCAGGTGCACACGCGTGGCGAACGCTCGCTGCGCCGCGGAGAGGCCGAGCACGAGCGCGGCGACGATCAGCGCGTCCTCGAGCACGCGCCCCTCGACGACGACCAGCACGACGGCCCCGATCAGGAGCAGGGCGGCAGCCGAGAGCCCGAGCGTGCGCTCCCACCCCCGGCGAACCAGGCCTAGCCACAGACACGCGAAGCTGAGCAACACGCACGCAAGCACCGTGAGTCCACGCGGGAACGCCAGGACGGCGACAACGACCGCCAGCACGATCGATCCCCCAGTCAAGACAAGGGCCACGATCGCGTAGCCCCGGCGGCGGGCGGTCATCCCGACCCGGCTGCCACGGATGCGATTCCGACACGGTCGAGGACACAGGTGCGCGCCCAGGCGTAGGGCGGAGCATCCAGTGGGATGAACGTGTGGGAGAGGTGATCCTCGAGGTCGGCCAGCTTGACCATGCGGGCGATCCGGCCGGCGCTCCCGCCGGCGTCGACGATCCGATGAATGAAGGTCTCATAGGGCTCATCTGGGCCCCGGGTCAGGAGAGCCAGTGCCCGTGCCTGGACCGGGGTCAGGCCACGGCCGAGCAGCCGCGCCTCGGCGCCCGGGACGAACTCGAGCAGATCGTGCAGCCAGGCGACGGCACGGGCTTCGGCCGGAACTGCGGCGGCGACGCGCCCGACGTGGGACAGGACGGAGTCGCCGAACCGTGTGCACTGCCCTTGATGGCCGGCGGAGGCGATCCGCCGTGCCACGTTTGAGTTCACCCCTCCTCCTCCTAATTGCCTGCGCAGAAATCGTTGTTTGCGGGGGTATGGCGAACAAGGGCGGGCGCACCACTGCCGACGGTGTACCTACACCCCACAGCAGCGGGCGATCTCAGCGGGATGCCTGCCGCCCACGACTCCGGGGCGGGCATCGGGAGCTCACCCGATCGG
The DNA here is from genome assembly GCA_036488625.1 of Solirubrobacteraceae bacterium. Taxonomy (GTDB): domain Bacteria; phylum Actinomycetota; class Thermoleophilia; order Solirubrobacterales; family Solirubrobacteraceae; genus Palsa-465. Next base: position 1,745 of record DASXHG010000350.1, read on the forward strand.
GACGAGGACAACATTGGTCAGCGATGGCACGGTTCGCCGTCGTGAACAACTCTGGCCCAACTGCACGCGAGCAACTGCTCCGCGGGTTGGCGGCGGGCGACGAGAACCTGCTGCGGTCCGTCCTCGCCGTCTCGCCGCTGCGAGCGCGACCGGCTCGTATACCACCGCCGGCCGGCCTTCCCCCGGCCACGCGGGCACTGGTCGTTCTGGCTGCGTTGCTCGCTGCCAACGCCTCGACGACCTCATTGCGCTGGGCGGTGGAGCTCGGGGACCAGGCGGGGGTCGAGGATGAGGAGGTCATCGCCGTGCTGGCCACGGTCGCCGCCGTCGTGGGTTCGGCGCGCGTGGTTGCGGCCGCCCCACGTCTGGCTTTGGCAATTGGGTACGACATCGAAATCGAGGGCTGGGACGGGTACTGATCAGGTGCCGAGCAGCCCGGCTTGGATGGCGTGGGCGACGGCCTCCGAGCGCGAGGACGCATCGAGCTTGCGATAGACCGCGTGCACATGGGTCTTGACGGTGTTGGCCGACACGTGGAGGCGCTCGGCGATCTCGTGGAAGGAGTAGTGCGTGGGCAGGAACCGGAGTACCCGAAGCTCGGCGGTGGTGAGCGCTGCGACTCCAGCCAGGGCGGTCTCGGCGTAGATATCGAACTGGTTCCAGGCCGCGTCAAACCAGCGCGAGAAGAGCGCTACCTCGGGCGTTCGGCGAGCCAGGCGGGAGGCATCGGCCAGGCGCGCCCGCGCGCTGGCGATATCCCCAAGCGAGAGTGACACGTGCGCCAGCAGGATGCGCGCCTCGGCGCCGTACCAGCACAGCGAATCATCGAGCGCCTCGAGCTGTTTCAGGCACTCCGATGCGGCTGCTTTGGCCTCATCCACACGGCGCTGGCGTATGGCTTCGACGGCCCACACGGCAGACACCAGCGCGCAGGTCGGATAAGCCGTGAGATTGTGCTCGGTGAGGACGGCTCGCGCGCGGCACGCGTAGTCAGACGCGGCCTCGGGCTGGTCTTGCTCCGCAGCGACGACGGCCAGCTGAGCGAGGCACAACGCGGCCGCATCGAGCGCCACCGCCGCGCCCCGAGCCGCCCCCTCCTGAAGCTGGCGCTCGGCCTCGGACACGGACCCGAGCAACAGCGCTGCGCTCCCACTCAAAAAGCAGCAG